>SVTI01000035.1 GCA_015063855.1 Oscillospiraceae bacterium | reverse complement strand
CGCGGAAAAGTGTGAAAAAAGGGCTAAAACTCGATGTTTTAGCCCTTTTTGAATGCTTATTCGGTTGGTTTGGGGTACCAGATGTTAATTATTAAAAAACCTTTTTGGGAGAATAAAACTTTTGATAATTATATTTAATTCACACGTCCGACCGACTTTTTCGACCGTCTGAAATGACCGAGCTGTGCGCTCGGTCATATTGCTGTTATTTGACAATTTTTCTTGCCTCTGTATAATATCTCTTACTTTCCGCTTCGCCCATAGAGAAGGTCTTACGGGGGAGAGAACCCTTTTCGCACACGAAGGGGAAAAGCTCGCTCTTGTCCATGCCGTCAAAAATAAGTCCGACACGGTTATCGGCATTTGCAAGGGAGAGTGTACTTTCCACACCGTGGATGTAGTCGCATTCTGCCTCGGGATGCTTGGCAAGATAGCTGTCAATGAAGGGCTGGAGAGAACCGACGGTCAAGCCGCTTGTATGTACCTCTCCGCGAGAATCCTTGGTATACCATTCTATAGTCTTTGGTCCATCTGTAAAGGTCTCGGTAAGCTCCTTTATAAAATCATCGGTATCAACGTTAAAGATAACACGGTATATAGGCTCAAACTCAAGTGCCTCATCATGTATATTAACTATCTCGGTGAGTGCGTACTTGTTAAGCTCGTTGGGAGCATTATTGTAGCAGGTCTTTGCGGTGGCGAGGGAATGGTTGCCGTCACCTACAGCAAAGAGAAGGGGAGATTCGCCGCCCTTTGCCTTGAGGGCCTCAAGTGCGCAGAGGATCTTCTCCTGCATATCCTTCGGGATAAGGCTTCCCTTTAGGTGTCCGCCGCCCTGCATGAGTTCAAAATCATAAAGAACAGTAAGCTTTGCGTTCTTTAAAGGCTCTATAACAGTCCTTTCGATATCATCAATAAGGAGCATAACGTGGGGAAGCTCAAGGGGAGCATCCTTTCTTATTTCTACTCTCGGAGGTATCCTTTCAAGCACCGTTCCTTCGGTTGCGCGGATGAGGGATTTAGATCCCTTGGAGAAGTCATATTCCTCAAGATCTACGGCACCAACGATTCCGTAACGCACCTTTCCCTTGGGAAGGGTTCGCTCGACAAATATCATAGCATCCTTATATTCGTTAAAGATACCTTCTTCAAGGTATACCGACATATTTGCATTGATGGATGCGACCAAAGAGCTGTTGTCCGAGGAAAGGTATGCTTCGGGCAGAACGAGATTGTATGTAGAGTTGTAGCCCTCGGTTATTTCCTTGGTTTTTGCCCAATAGTGAGGCTCGCTTGTAAACTGGTCGCAGGCAACTACTGACCATTTTTCATAATCTGCTTTCGGTAATAGTATGTCTGCTGCAAAAAATCCTGTGTTGTTCATATTAAAATCCTTTCAGTTGATAGCTTATTCTATCATACTTTTTCATACTTTTCAAGATAGAGAAAAAAGTTTATTGACATAATGGCAAATATATTGTAGAATTATAATGTATTTAGGAGGGATAGTGATGAAAAAGTTTGTTTCATTTTTTCTTATAACTGTTATGCTGTTTTCCTCGGCCGCAGTATTTAATAGTGCGGCTGAATTTAAATATACGGATATAGCCTCTGAGGAGGAATGGGCTCTGCTCGATCTTATAAACAGATACAGAGCTGAAAATGAAAAGGGAATAGTGACCATGCTTGTTGGATTACAGGATGCAAGCGGTATTCGTTCAAAGGAGCTTCTTACAAATCTCTCTCATTACCGTCCCGACGGTAACCCCTGGCATTATATTCTCGGTGAAAACGGAATAGAATACACCACGGACAGCTTTGAGATAATATCATCAAATTACAGCGATCCCGAGAGTCTTATCCGTGCTCTCAGTCAGTCACCTGTAAATGCTGAGAAGCTTCTGGGAGATTTTTCTCATATTGGTATAGGTTACAGTGCTTCCGATAATACCGCAAATTCCTCATCCTTCTGTATTATCGGTATAAGATGCAGCTATAAGTCCGAATATACTCTTTGTAACAGTGAGGGTATACATCTTAACTACGGAGATAACACAGAAAAGATAGACGTAACACTCCGTTCATCTTGTTCCCATGGTGTAGCGTATATGAAGGTGTTGGATTCGATGATCAGGGGGTATGATCCTGAGGCTATCGGAACAAAGAAGATATCGGTCAGACATGACGGTGCATATCTGCCCTTCTATATAGTCAACGATTATACGGACTCGAAGCCCGGAGCATGGTATTATGATGCAGTGCTTTCGGTAACTGATAACGGTTATTTTACCGGTACCGGCAAGGGTGAATTTAATGTTAAGGGTGAAATGACCAGAGCCATGTTTGTGACCGTCCTCGGCAGAGTTGCAGGAGTAAATGTGAGCGAATATGAGGGCTCAAGCTTCCCTGATGTCAAGGCTGAGCAATGGTACTCACCTTATGTTGAATGGGCGGCAAAAAGCGGCGTGGTTCAGGGTGACAATAAGGGAAGATTCAATCCCAACAACCCTATAACCCGTCAAGAGATATGCGTTGTTCTCTGTAACTATATTGATAAAAACGCTATAGAGCTTGAGCAGAAGAATGCTGCCGTAGAGTTTGCCGATGAGGATAAGATATCCGACTGGGCGTTGAGCTCGGTGACCTATATACAGACCAGAGGTATCGTTTCAGGTAATAATAAAGGACAGTTTATGCCGAGAAACAATGCTTCAAGAGCTGAGGTCGCAGTAATAGTTGATAATTTCAGCGCGCTTCTTCCCAAATAGTTGATATATGTAGAAAAAACATACCGAAAATCCTCTGTTTAAGTTGTTTATTTGTAGAAAACGTAAAAGTAGAGGTTTTCTTAAAAAATATTCCAAAAAAGTATTTACTTTTTTAACAAAACCATGTTACAATATATTTGTATTTTTTAGCCGGAAAGGAATTAGAAAAATGAGTGAAGCATTGCGTGGCGATTTAAGTGTAATAACCCTTAAGGGCGGTGAACAGTTTGCCGAACAGGTAGACAGCTACCTCAGACAGTGGAGAGGTGGTAACGAGAGCTTTATTATAAAGCCCGACTGGCCCCGTTTCGGTACAGGTGAAGGTAAATGTGTGCTTCACGATTCAATGAGAGGACATGACGTATACATTATCGCTGATGTATTTAACTATGGCGTAAGATATAAAATGTATGGTGAATCTGTTCCTATGAGTCCCGATGAGCATTATCAGGATCTTAAACGTCTTATTTGTGCTATCGAGGGAAAGGCTTCTCGTGTATCCCTTATTATGCCCATGCTCTATGAGGGTAGACAACACAAGCGTACCATGCGTGAGTCCCTTGACTGTGCTACAGCACTTCAGGAGCTTACACAGGTTGGTATTTCAAATATTATTACCTTTGATGCTCATGACCCCAGAGTTCAGAATGCTATTCCCAATTACGGCTTTGATAACATTCAACCTACATATCAGATGATCAAGGCTCTCGTGGCAGAGTATCCCGATATATCTCTCAAGAAGGAGAATCTTATGATAGTTTCTCCCGACGAGGGTGCTATGTCAAGATGTATGTATTATTCCTCTGTACTCGGTCTAGACCTCGGTGTTTTCTATAAGAGAAGAAACTATTCTATCGTTGTTGATGGTCGTAACCCTATTGAGGCACATGAATATCTCGGCAGAAGCGTTAAGGGCAAGGATATCATTGTTGTAGACGATATGATCTCTTCCGGCGAATCTATGTTTGAGGTTGCAAGTAAGCTTAAGGAGAGAGGCGCTAACAGAGTCTTTATCTTTACCACCTTCGGTCTCTTCTGTAACGGACTTGAGCGCTTTGATGAGATGCATGCACAGGGTGTATTTGACAAAGTGTTTACCACAAATCTTGTATACGGTACCAAGGATCTTAAAGCGAGAAGATGGTATCATGAGGTTAATATGTGTAAGTACGTTGCACTTCTTATCGATACTCTTAATCATGACAAATCTATCAGTCCGCTTCTTAAGCCTGTTGATCGTATCAACAATCTTCTTTCCAAGCTTCCTGCTGATAAAAGAAACTGAATATAATCGGACACCTTGACTGATTAAGGTGTCCTTTTATTGTTGTATTTTATTAAAAATTATGATATAATATGAATAATTAAAATAAAAACGCTCACACTCTTTTAGAGGTGAGCGAATGAAGAAACTGAAAAGAAGCCTTGCGGTATTTATTATAGGAGCCGCGGGGTATACTCTGATAGAAATATTATGGCGCGGCTATTCTCATATAAGCATGGCCGTGGCAGGAGGAATATGCTTTAGCCTCTTATATTTTGTTCAGCGTTATTTGAAAATCCCATTTTTCTTGAAATGTATTTTGGGAACGCTTGTTATAAGTGTAATCGAGCTTGCGGCAGGAGTTATATTAAATATATTTTTGCGCTTGAACGTTTGGGATTATTCCCACGAGTATATGAATATTTTAGGTCAGGTATGCCTTAAGTATTCATTGTTGTGGCTTCTTTTATGCATATCAATATTCGGTATGCTTGGATCAATTGAGAGATTTCGGAGAACTTTAAATGAGAAGAAAACAGATACGTGATATGCGAAAGCTTATGATAATTATCATTGTGGTGGTTGTCAGTATTATAAGCTATGCAGTACAGAGAGTTGCCAATACTCCAAAGGGTATAGAGGACTCTGAATTTACTGTTTACTATATAGATGTAGGGCAGGGAAACGCGGCTTATATTGACAACGGGGATAAAGACATACTTATAGATGCGGGAACAGCCGGTTCCGGAGACGTGCTTGTAAACTATCTTGACATATTAGGAGTTGAGCATCTTGAATATTTCTTCGTTACCCATCCTCATGAGGACCATATAGGCGGTGCGGCAAAGGTTATCGACAACTTTGATATAGAGCATATCATAACAACCGAGGCGGACAGCGATTCATATTGCTATGAGGATATGATCGATGCTATAGACAGAGAATACATTAAGTTCTCCTATGCGTCAAGCGGAGATATCTATGATATAGGAGGGGCAACCGTAAATGTTCTTTCGCCTGCCGAGGGAGAATATTATGACGAGGATGAGCTGAATCTGAGCAGCTTGGTGCTTCGTGTTACCTATAAGGATACCTGCTTTGTGTTTGCGGGAGATGCAGAGAAAAAGAACGAGAAATATATACTTGAAAATTATGATGCCAAGGAACTGAAGTGCGATGTTCTTTGTGTGGGACATCACGGCTCCAATACGTCTTCGGGCGAGAAATTCCTTGACGCTCTTGATCCCGATATATGCGTTATATCGGTGGGCGCGGGGAATGATTACGGTCATCCGCACTCCGAAACCATGGTAAGGCTGTACGATCGTACCGATAAGATATACAGAACCGACCGACACGGTAACATTATAATATGCAGTAACGGAAAGCGTGTTTGGGCAGCCGAACAAAATGAAAAATAAAACTTACGGATATTAAAAAAGTTGTACCTTTCGGTACAACTTTTTTAATTTATAGGAAATTGCTTCATTTCGTGTGGGTTGTTCGCACTGCAGAAATGGGCGAAATTCGGTGCGCCCGGCGGCGCTTTTTTAATAAATTGCGTATTATTTCATTAAATTAACAGCAAGGTCGATGTTCTTCATCGCATTTTCCTTGAGCTGTGCTATGCCGTCGGCACTTGTGTTTGTGTTAAATCCATCAAGATCCTTTGCCATTGCCAAAAGCTTGTCCTCTGTAACCTCGGTAACGTCTATGCATAAGCCTGCGTTGTTTTCCTCAACAAAGCCTGACACCTTGGTGTCGTATGAAAGGGCGATAACGGGCTTGGAATATACGAAGGAGCAGATTATCGGATGTAATCTCATGGATATAGTGAATTTTGAGTTTAGAGAAAGTCCGGGCAAAAGCTTAAGGCTTTCCTCAGGCATATTGATAAGAACAGCCTTTGATTTCATAAGCGAGATAGTGTTCTTTGAGATTGCCAGATCCTTTTCGGGCTGAACGGGAATGAATACAGGTATGAGTCCGTGCTTCTCGGCAAGGTGGTCGCAGATAGCGGCTACGCTCTTTTCAAATCCGGGTGCGTTGTACTTCCATTCTCTCAAAGCCACTATGAAGAAATTATTCTCAGTTAATCCGTTATCCTTCATGACCTTTGCGGTTATGCGGTTCTTACTAGCCTTGGAGGAGAGAAGGAATGCCATGTCTGCGGTGGAGTGAGCTTTGGCCGATAGACCGAGACCGTTGATTATATCAAGGGAATTGGTGTCACGCAGAGCAATAAGGTCTGTTGAGAGAAGAGCTTCCTTTGCCTTTTCGGAGCTTGCTTTGTTTACGAACGGACCTATACCGCTGCCAAGGAGCATTGTACGAAGCCCCTTTTTCTTTGCATATTTCAGCATTGTGCAGTAGTAGGTAAGGGAACGCTTGCTTGTAACGTCGGTTAAGAGAGTACCTCCGCCATTGATATAGTTATAGCTTCCCTCAATTGCTTTCTTGATAGCAAAGGGATTATATCTGTGCTTACAGTTTATCTTATAACGGCACATCGCCGATTTAGGAGATTTGGCAAGAGCAACTATCTCGATGTCGGGTATCTTCTTTTTAAACTCGTCACAGAGAAGCATAAGAACAAGGTCGTCGCCGAAATTGTCAAAGCCGTAATATCCCGAGAGGATGATATCATAGGGCTTCCTTCTGCGGTATTTTTTGATAAAGGTCTTGTAGTTTTCGAGATAGGCTTTTGCTAAAGCCTCGTTTGAAAATTCAGAAGAAGCCTTCTGATATATAGCTTCGCCAAGTTCGTCTATTCTGGTGCGGTTTTCCATTAAGTAGAGAACCTTTTCAGCACATTCGGAAACGTTTTCGGACTCAAAGAGAAGACCCGTTTCATCTTCAACGATAAGTTGTGCTATACCGCCGATAGCGGTAGCGATCGTTGCCTTTCTTGATTTAGCACCTTCTAAAAGACAGTAGGGAAAGCCCTCACTTCGTGAGGTGAGCATGTTAATATCTATAAAGTTAAAGAAATCGTATATTTCTTTAACGAAGCCGAGAAAATATACCTTATCGGATATACCAAGCTCCTTTGCAAGATCCTTGAGCTTCTTTTCGTCCTCACCCTCGCCTATTATTACGAAGCGTGCCTTATCATTTTTCTTAAGTACTTCAGCTGCGCTTCTGATAAAAATATCGACACCTTTAACATGGCTAAATCGTGCTGCCACACCCATATATACGCACTCGGGATCGTAGGGGATGTTATGCTTACGGGCAAACTCTTCCTTTGAGATATGGGGCTCCTCGATCTTGAAATCCATGCCGTTATAAACGGTACGGATATCATTGGGCATATAGCCTCTTTCTGTGAGCATATCGTATATATAGTCGCTGACTGCTATTTTATACTTAAGCCGCTTAAGCGCTATGAGATTGAGGTTCATGAATACCAATCTCTTGACAAAGCCGTCAAAATCGAGCAGGGGATCGCTGTGCACGGTTGTTACAATGGGAATATTAAGCTTGCGCTTGTTAAGTCTCATTGCAATAACGTTAGCTCTTGCACCGTGAACGTTTATTATATCAAAGCCTTCCTCTATTGCCATTTTCTCGATTTTCCTGCATACCGAGAAATCCATTCTGTTTGTCTGCTCCAGCAGGACGGTTCGCACGTCTCTTTCGATTATCTCCTCATAAAATACGCCGCGCATAAGGCATACAACGGTAACGTCAGCCATCTTGCAGAGCTCGTCCAAAAGGGTGAACATATGTGTCTTGGCACCACCCTTGTCACCGCCGCTGATTATATGCATTATTTTCATATTCGGAATAACTCCTCATTTCAAATTATCATTAGAATTATATCACGAAGGCGATAGGTTGTCAAGCAAGAAGAGTCGTCCTCGTATATAAAGATAAACAAATGTTGATATTTTCCAAAAAGCATTTACTTTTTTGTTTTTTTGTGATATAATAATAAAATAGAATTTTATAACTTAAGAAAGAGAGAATCAAATTGGGTATTTTCAGTAAAATATTCGGAACCTACAGTGACCATCAGATCAAAAAGCTGATTCCCATGGTTAATAAGATTGAGGATCTTGCCGATACCTATTCGGCTATGAGCGATGAAGAGCTTCGATCCCAAACAGATAAATTTAAGCAGAGACTTGCTGACGGTGAGACTCTTGACGAGCTTCTTCCCGAGGCATTTGCTACAGTCCGTGAGGCGTGTACTCGTGTGCTCGGAAAGAGACCCTTCCGTGTTCAGCTCATGGGTGGTATTGTTCTTCACCAGGGACGAATTGCGGAAATGAAAACAGGTGAAGGTAAAACTATCGTTGCTACTCTTCCCGCTTACCTTAACGCTCTTACCGGTGAGGGTGTTCATATCGTAACTGTTAACGAATACCTTGCTAAGTTAGGTGCAGACGAGATGGGTAGAGTATATACCTTCCTTGGACTTACTACAGGCTTTATATGCCACGGACAGACAAGAGAAGATAAGAAGGCAGCATACAATGCCGACATCACCTACGGTACCAATAACGAATTTGGATTTGACTATCTGCGTGACAACATGGTGCTCTACAAGAAGCAGAAGTTTCAGAGAGGACACGTGTTTGCTATTGTAGACGAGGTTGACTCGATCCTTATAGATGAGGCGCGTACCCCTCTTATCATTTCGGGTGAGGGACAGAAGTCTACAGAGCTCTATGATAAGACGGAGACTCTTGTTGCAAGACTTCGTCAGTACCGTATCAAGGAGCTTGATACCAAGATCGAAAACGATGATGTAGATGCTGACTATATCGTAGACGAGAAGGCACGCTCTGTTGTTCTTACTGCCAGCGGTATCAAGAAGGCAGAGGAATATTTCGGTCTCGAAAATCTCTCGGATGCAGAGAACTCCACAATTTCTCACCATATCAATCAGGCTATCCGAGCCCATGGTATAATGCAGCGAGATGTTGACTACGTTGTAAAGGACGGCGAGGTTCTTATCGTTGACTCCTTTACAGGCCGTATCATGCCCGGCAGACGTTATTCCGACGGTCTTCATCAGGCTATCGAGGCAAAGGAGCACGTTAAGGTAGAGAAGGAGAACAAGACCCTTGCTACCATCACCTTCCAGAATTTCTTCCGTCTTTATAAGAAGCTTTCCGGTATGACAGGTACTGCTCTTACCGAGGAGGTGGAATTCAGAGAAATATATAATCTCGACTGCGTTGAGATCCCCACCAATAAGCCTATGATCCGTGATGACCATAATGATGTTGTTTATAAGACAGTGGCGGCGAAGTATGATGCTATAGTACGTCAGGTAATCGACTGTCACGAGAAGGGACAGCCCGTACTTGTTGGTACGGTATCTATCGATAAGTCCGAGGCAATCTCCAGACTTCTTAAGCGTGAGGGTATCGAGCATACGGTTCTTAATGCTAAGAATAACGAGAAGGAAGCTGAAATAGTTGCCTGTGCAGGTAAGCTCGGTACGGTTACCATTTCTACTAATATGGCGGGACGCGGTACCGATATTATGCTCGGAGGAAACCCTGAATTTATGGCTAAGCAGGAGATGAAGAAGCTTGGTTATGAGGACGATATTATCGGTCTTGCAGTAGGTTCCTCAGTTAATGTAAGTGAAGAGGTATTTGCGGCAAGAGACGTATATAAGGAGCTCTTTGAAAAGTACAAGGAGGAGATAGCACCCGAGGCAAAGAAGGTTTGTGAAGTCGGAGGTCTCTTCATCGTTGGTACAGAAAGACATGAGAGCAGACGTATAGATAATCAGCTCCGTGGACGTGCAGGCAGACAGGGTGACCCCGGTGAATCAAGATTCTACCTCTCTCTTGAGGACGACCTTATGAGACTCTTCGGTAGTGAGAGAATACTCGGTATGGTTGAAAAGCTCGGCCTTCCCGATGATCAGCCCATTCAGGCAAGCATACTTTCCAATTCAATAGAGAATGCACAGAAGCAGCTCGAGGGTAATAACTTCCAGCGTCGTAAGAACGTCCTCAACTATGACGACGTAATGAATCAGCAGCGTAAGGTAATTTATGCACAGCGTGATGAGGTTCTCGACGGTGCTAACTTAAAGGATCGCATCCTCAAGATGATCCATGAGGTTATCGAGGCTGTAGTATCCGATGCCGCTCCTAATCCCGAGGATGAAAACGGTACTTGGAACTTCACTCTTATCAAGCAGGAGTTCAACGGTCTTCTCTGTACTGATGATGACTTTGACTATACAGAAGAGGAAGCGGCAGAGCTTAGCGCAGAAGATGTTACAGAGTCGCTTTGGGAAAAGGCGCAGAAGGTATATGAGGAGAAGGAGGAGCTCTTTGGAGAAGAGCAACTTCGTGAGATCGAGCGAGTTATCCTTCTTCGCCGTGTTGACGTTAACTGGATGGATCAGCTCGATGCAATGGACGATCTCAAGGGCAGCATCGGTCTTCATGCTTATGCACAGCGTGATCCGATATCTATGTACCGTATCCAGGGTGCAGATATGTTCGATGACATGATCGCTACCATCCGTAACGAGACAGTCCGCGGTGTGCTTTCGGTTCGACCCAGAGAAGAGGTAAAGCGTGAGGCGGCAGCTAAGGTTACGGGCGAGGGCTTTGTAGGAAGCGGCGGAGACAGCAGTCTTAAAAAGAAGCCTGTTGTAAAGAAGGCAGCAGAAAAGGTCGGCAGAAACGATCCCTGTCCCTGCGGAAGCGGCAAAAAGTACAAGAAATGCTGTGGCGCAAATCTTAACGATTCAGAAGAATGATTATATTGCACCCAAGGATTATCCTTGGGTGCAATGTTAATTTAAAGAGCTTTTTTCGTCTCTTCTCAATCTGTTTACAAAGATATCCAAAAGTATATACAATTGGCTAATTCAGAGTTTAAAATAGCATTGTATAATTAGTACGTTCAGAAATGGAGAGTGAATATTTTGAATATAGAAATGAATCAGGCTCATACATACGGCGATCGTATTCTCAGCGAGGAGTACGAGAAGCGTATAGAGAGAAAAAAATGGTTTAAGAATAATAAAATAAAGTTAATAGGTTTAGTTTCGTCAGTAACTGCATTTATCGCGGTAATTGCATTTTTGTTTTATATGATCTGAAACCTGAATTAAAATTGTCAGCGGGTACCAAGTTGTATCCGCTGATTTTATTTAATATATAGTAAATTGCGTTACTTCGGGCACTTGAAGAAGCAGAATTATGCCCGATTCATGCCCGATCATCGGTGCGGGCCGGCGCCCGCTTTTTTAATATATAGGAAATTACTTCATTTCGTGTGAGTTGTTCGCACTTCAGAAATGGGCGAAATTCGGTGCGCCCGGAGGCGCTTTTTTAATATATAGGAAATTGCTCCGTTTCGGGCATTGAAGTTAGAGGTTTTGACGTAGTTCATGCCCGATCATCGCTGCGGGTCGGCACCCGCTTTTTTATCTTTTTATTGACATAAATATCATTATATTATATAATATTGTCAAATGTTGATAATATTTCATTAAAGAGGGAAGAAAATGGGTGTAAATGATATAATTAACGATCTTGAATATACCGATGCGGCATGGGAATCTCTCTATGATGCCGTTGACAGTAACGCATTTATCGAGGAGGATGCCGAGGTCATATACGGTTCGTTGAAAAATAGGCTGAGATTTATAACCTTCGGTGAGTATCTTAAGAGATATCTGTATATGAAATTTGCAAACGATAAGGATTTTTATAGCCTGGAGCTTTCTGATTATCAGGCTATTATCAAGCAGGCTTTTCTCGAAAATTCCACCCCCCAGTCCTTTGAGCCTACTACTGCAAAATTGAGTGCACTTTCGAAGAATTGGCTGACTCAACAGACGGTCAAGAGAAGGGTTGTCTTTCTTTTGGGCTTTGGTCTTAAAATGGATGTCGAGGATGTCAACACATTTCTGACGAAGGCTCTTCGTGAGCCCGAGATCAACCCTAAGGATCCCTTTGAAGCTATTTGCCGTTATTGCTATGAGGCCAATCTCGGGTATAAGGATTTCCTGCGGTTATGGGAGATCTTTACGCAATCCGCACCTGATACTGTTGCCGTTGATCCATCGATACTTGACCGTACCGTCATTGCGCGAGACCTCCTTTCTGCGGTAAGCGATGAGGAAAGCCTGATGGTATATCTCTCCACACTTAAAACCAAGGCGAATATGTCCCGAATGAGCGTTACTGCATATATCGAGTTTATGAAGCTCTATGATAAGGCGAGAGAGAAGATTGCTGCGGATTATAATATGTATGAGGATGAGCTTCATGACTCGGCACTTGATGCCTATATCGGTAAGCTTTCCAATAATGACAGATTATACGATTATCAGAAGCTTCAGCGTATTCGAAAATTCAGAAATAACAAAAGGATATTTACTAAGGATGATATTACAGAGAGTGATATAGAGCACGTTATCTGTGCCGCTATTCCTACCGACCGACATGGAAATCTCACTCCAAACAAGGCATCAAAGCTTAATGCACAGTTTGCAGGAAGACGTTTCAGCCGTCAGCGTATAAGTGAGATTCTTCAGAGAAACTCGGATGTAAACCGCTTTGACCTTATTACCCTAAATTTCTTTATCTTTTCTCAGAGTCTTGACGAGTATCCCGATCCCAAGAAGAGATTTATGGATTTTCTCGATTCCACAAACGATATGCTCGAAAAATGCTTTATGGGTGGCTTATATGTACAAAATCCCTATGAGTGTTTCGTGCTTATGTGTATATTGTCCCTTGATCCCCTCGGTACATACGCCGATGTATGGGAACTCTCTTATGAAAAATAATTTAATGCAGGAGATTTAGCGTGAAAAATTGCAGTAATTGCGGATATCAGTATGACGATTCCGATCCTTTTTGTCCTGCTTGTGGTTCAAGTGAGATCGAATCAGATAAAACAGCCGTAGAGGATAAGTCGCTTGATGAAACGATAGCGGTGACCTCATCTTCGATATTGCAGGAGAGCGTTTCGGAGAATAAGGATGATAACAAGAACGAGCCTGAGAAGAAAAAGAATAAACTTTTGATATTTCTTATCATTCTCCTCATCATTCTTGTACTCGGTGTAGTTGTAGCAGGCTATTTTGTTTATAAGGACTTCTCCCGTGATAAGGAGATAGAGAAGATAGAAAAAATGACAGACCATACCGAATATATAGCGGCGTGGAAGGCGGCGGGTAAGCTTGACAAGGCTGATGAAGCAGATGTGAAGGCCGGTATTACCGATTCGGCTGTAGGATACATCAAGGATCTTATCTATTCGGGTGAATATTCCGAGGCAAAGAAGACTATTACCGAAAACTCCAAGGTTTTGGGCGATAAGGTAGATATGCTTACACTTAAGCTTCAAAATAAATGTGAGCATAAGCTTGATCTGGTGAAGAGGGTGGATTCGGACTGCTTCAAGGATGGATATGAGGATTATATCTGTACGATATGTGAGTATGAGCAGAGGGACATTGTTCCTATGCTGGCGCATATATTTGAGTATACCGTTACCACCGAGGCTGACTGTACCAACAAAGGTATTGAGGACGGTGTATGTACTCTCTGTCAGAGTGAAAATCAAATAATACATGAGGCTCTCGGTCATGATTGGAACGAGGTTGTTACTACCGAGGCTACATGTAAAGAGGAGGGTCTTCTGACCAAAACCTGCAAGAGATGTGCCGTTGTTGAAACAGAAGCTATAGAGATAACCGAGAATCACGTCTTCGAGGAGAAGGTGACCAAGGAGCCTACATGTGCGCTTGAGGGTGAAAAGACTTTTACCTGTACTGTATGCGAACATGTCAAGACAGAGTCCATACCTTCAACAGGAAATCACGTTTATTACGATGAGGTAACAAAGGAGCCTACTTGTGTAAATAAGGGAACCAAGGCCAAGAAATGTAAGGGATGTGACTTCATTGAGGAGAGCAGTATTGCAGCAACGGGTAAGCATAACTACGTTGAGAAGATAACAAAAACGGCAGAATGCGGCGGAAGCGCCGGTAAAAAAGAATACAGATGCAGTATGTGTGATAAATATGACAGAAGCGAATACTATTACGTTTATCATGAATGGAAGGACGCTACCTGTACCGTACCCAGAACCTGCAGTAACTGCGGTGAGACCTCGGGCTCAGCTTACGGTCATAACTGGAAGGATGCAACTCTTGAAGCCCCAAAGACCTGCACCAGATGCGGTTTAACAGAGGGAAGTAAGCTAGCGGGCGTTACATTGATTACACGAACATCTTTGCCGATAACCGTCAGAACATATGACAAGTTTACCGATGAATATGAGTGTTCTCATGTGGTGACCGGTGTAAGTTATAAATATGCATCCGACAGCTGGGGTGATTATTACTTAACAGTATATTTTGATGGTTATGCTTCGGATTATAAATACGATTTCCAAAAGACACATGCGTTTGTTCCATATAAAATATATGATTCTTATGGTAATTGTGTGGTAGACACCTATGCAGTTGCGTATTCATCATCCGATGGATATTTTTACGATCAGGATGATAAGATTTATTATAAATTTACTCCCGGAGCAACTTATTATTTGGAAATTTCCTCGGTATTTGAATCGTAAAGTTGATAAATACGATATCAAAAGAAATCAATAGTTTAAAAGACAGTTTTCGGTAAGGAAAGCTGTCTTTTGCTATATTGGATTTTGCCGGATGATACATATAGCAACGGTGAAACTGATAAATTATCGAAAGGATATGCCGTAAATACTTTGAAAATTCTAAATATTTAAGGAAGTCAAAAAATATATAAATATCAATCATGTGATCGGTTGCCCGAAAGCTTATTTGCGGATAACAAAAAATATTGACAGTTTTCTTTGGGTATGATAAAATTAAATCAATAAAACTCATCAAAGGAGTATATTATGGATCAGAAATACGAGGCTCTTTTTACCCCATGGAAGATAGGTAATGTAGAGATAAAGAACCGAATTGTAATGTGTCCCATGGGCGGCACCTCGCTGTTCGGTTGGTTTGAGCTTACAGGCTGTCATTTTGACAAGGAGGCGGCAAAGCTCTTTCTTGAGCGAGCAAATAATAATGTAGGTCTTATCATACCCGGTATTGCGCCTCTGCGTGATACCTTCTGGGGAAAATGGCTCTGGCAGAATGAAAAGATGTTTAAGGAGCTCAAGGTCTTTATGGACGAGATACATAAGACCGGTGCCAAGCTCTTTATTCAGCTTACTGCAGGTATGGGACGCTCCTGGGCTATTACCGAGCTTGTAGCTCCTCTTCACAAGAATAAATTTACGCGTGCGCTGATAAGGCCCATTATTGATACCAATCATGAGTTAGCATCGCCTTCGGCACAGAAGTCCCGTTGGGCACACGATATCGAATGTCCCGAAATGACGGTGGAACAAATTCACGAGATCATCGAGGCATTTGCAAAGACGGCTAAGCTATGTAAGGAGGCAGGGGTTGACGGTGTTGAGGTTCACGCTGTTCATGAGGGATATCTCCTCGACCAGTTTGCCATCGAATTTTTCAATAAGCGTACAGATGAATACGGCGGAAGCTTTGAGAACCGTTACCGCTTTGCGGCTGAGGTGGTTTCTGCGATCAAGCAGACATGCGGAAAGGATTTCCCCGTATCCCTGCGTTATTCTGTAGAATCCAAGATGAAGGGCTTCTGCGAAGGAGCTATGCCCGGTGAGGACTATATCGAGGTCGGACGTAATATGGAGGAATCCGAGAGAGCTGCCAAGTATCTTCAGGATGCAGGCTACGATATGCTTAATGCCGATAACGGTACCTACGATTCCTGGTATTGGGCGCATCCTCCGATGTATATGCCTCAGAACTGTAATCTTGAGGACGTAGCTCATATCAAGAAATTTGTTGATATACCCGTTGTATGTGCAGGCAGAATGGAGCCTGATGTGGGTGCTGCGGCTATTGCCGAAGGTAAGATCGACGGTGTCGGTGTTGCACGTCAGTTCCTTTGCGATCCCGAATGGATAACCAAGCTTATCGAGGACAGAGTGGAGGATATCAAGCCCTGTATCTGTTGTCATAGCGGATGCTTCAATTTTTCCTCCTCCAAGGGACACGCAAACACTCAGGATCTTAAGGATACCATGGGACTTGCACGCTGTGCCCTCAATCCAGAAACCATGCAGTCGAAGAAATATCACATTGAGCCTGCAAAGAAAAAGAAGAAGATCGCAATTATCGGCGGTGGTATCGGAGGTATGGAGACGGCTATCGTTTGTGCGAAGCGCGGACATAACGTGACCCTTTATGAAAAGAGCGATAAGCTGGGCGGTGTATTTATTGCGGCAGCAGCTCCCGACTTTAAGGAGAAGGACAAAGCGCTTATTGCATGGTATATCCGTGAGCTTTCAAAGTATCCCATCACCGTGAAGATGAATACAGAGGTCAAGGATGTAAAGTCACTCGATGCTGATGAGGTAGTCGTTGCAACAGGCGCAACAGCAAAGAGAATCCCCGTCAAAGGAGCACAAGATGCCATAGAGGCTGTGGATTATTTGCTCGGCAACAAGTCTGTCGGTGATAAGGTGGTTGTTATCGGCGGAGGACTTACAGGCTGTGAGATCGCTTATGATCTCTATCTTAAGGGTAAAAAGCCCGTGATCGTTGAGATGCAGGATGACCTTATCGTAACTCCCGGAATCTGCCTTGCCAATACAAGCTATCTGCGTGATTTCTTTAAGACCAATAAAGTTCCCGTATATCTCGAGACCTCACTTTCCGAGATCGGTTCCGACAGTGTGATTTTGAAGGATAAGGACGGCAAGAGCTTCAGCGTAGATGCGGATTCCGTTATTATGTCGGTGGGTTATAACCCCGCCCCTGTTACTACCAAGGGTGTTCATGTTATCGGCGATGCCAAGAGCGTGGGCAATCTCAGAACGGTTATCTGGGGTGCATGGGATGTAGCGATGAAGCTTTAAGGAGATGATATTATGAGATTAACAGATGAACAGAAGAATATATTAGAAGGCGGTAAGGGTGAGACCCTCGCCAAGGTAATGAAGACTCTCATAAATTACGGTGAGATCTTCGGAGCAACCGAGCTTGTTCCCGTTACAAGCAAATATAACCATCTTGTAACCTCCTTCGGGCTTAAGGCTCTCGGTCCCGTATATGAGCTTATGAATAAGCTTATCGAGGCTGACGCGGCTTCTACGCAGAAGTTTTCATGTGATCCCCGTCCCCTTGATAAGAATGTTCCCTCAAATTTCTTACAGAACTTCATATTCAACAATTTTATGTATAGCCGTCAGGATTTCTATGAGGGTCAGCTTACAAAGCTTGGTCTTATGGATAAAAATGCTTTCACCTGCGCCTGCTATATGGACGAGGTAGGAAATAAGCCCGAAAAGGGTGAGGTGCTTTCTTGGGCTGAATCCTCTGCGGTTGTATACGCAAATTCGGTACTTGGTGCACGTTGTAACCGTAATTCGGGTATTATAGACCTTATGGGTTCTGTTCTCGGTTACGTTCCCAAGTTTGGATTCCTTACAGACGAGGGCAGACGTGCTGCATGGATAGTTGAGATCAAGACAACAAAGAAACCCGAGGCTCAGCTTCTCGGCTCTGCTATCGGCATGAAGGTAATGGAAGAGGTTCCTTATATTAAGGGTCTTGATAAGTGGATAGGAACAGAGCTTACAGATGAAGCTTGTACTTATCTTAAGGACTTCGGTGCGGCTACAGCCTCAAACGGTGCGGTTGGTCTCTATCACGTTGATAATCTTACTCCCGAAGCGAAGGAAGATGGTGAAACCCTTATAAATGAGGGTGCTAAGGTATACATAATAGACGATGCCGAGCTTGAAAGAGTATATAAGAGCTATCCCGTCATCTGGAAAAATAGGGATGCTAAGCCCAAGCTCTGCTTCATGGGCTGTCCCCACATGAGCCTTGAACAGCTTAAATCATGGACAGACAGGGTAGAGAAGGCTCTTAAGAGCTCGGGAAATAAGAAGGTAGTTATCCCCACAGTATTTACTGCGGCTCCGGGTGTGCTTGAGGAGTTTAACAAGACAGAGTATGCCGCCAGACTTGCGGCGACAGGAGTTATAACCTCCTATATCTGTCCTCTCATGTACATGAACAATCCGCTCTGCGGCAAGATGCCTGTTATAACCTCCAGTAATAAGCTGAGAACCTATACAACAGCACGATACTATACAGATGATGAAATACTCATGCAGATCACAGAAGGGAGCGATAAATAATGAAGCAATTTAAGGGACGTGTTATCGCCAAGGGAAGTGTAAGCGCAGAGGCGCTTGTATCCCATGGCGGCTTAAATACCCTCGCATCCTTCCAGAAGGCTCTTCAGTTCGGAGATAAGAAGGCTACCTGCGGAGATCAGAATAACCCCGATCTCTACGGTAAACAGATGGTAGGAAAGGCTCTCTGCCTTCCCATGACTATAGGTTCTACCACGGGCGGTATGGTGCTCTATTGTGCCTGCTCCATGAAGCGTCAGCCTGCTTGTATGCTTTTTTCAAAGCCTATAGATTCACTGGCGGCTGCGGGTGCGGTCCTTGCCGATGTATGGCTGGATGATGTTACAATGCCTGTAATTGACTCTCTGGGTGATGAATTCCTTGAGTATGTCAAGGACGGTATGAAAATATCCGTGCTTGATGACGGTATAGTGGAAGTCGAGCCCTGATCCAATACCAAACAGAAAAAACAGAAGCGGCTACGCTTCTGTTTTTTTTATATAATAGGAAATTGCTCCGTTTCGGGCATTGAAGTTAGAGGTTTTGACGTAGTTCATGCCCGATCATTCGGTGCGGGCCGGCGCCCGCTTTCGGGCACTGAAGAAACGGAATTATGCTCGGTCCATACCCGATCATTCGGTGCGGGCCGGCGCCCGTTTTTTTAATATATAGGAAATTGCGTTATTTCGGGCACTGAAGAAACGGAATTATGCTCGGTCCATACCCGATCATTCGCTGCGGGCCGGCGCCCGCTTTTTGCTTTTGTCGAAATATTTAGAGATAAATTTTACTAATATATGAATTTTCTCTTGCGAAATGTGAAAAAACATGATATAATAAGTTAATAAGGCTTGTAGCTTTAAATTTTTATAAGAGGGTAAAGATATGAAAAAGACATTCAAGTATTCAAGATCGATTGTAGCATTGATCATGGTATTTGCGATGCTTTTCTCAAATGCAGCTTTTTTTGCTGTTACTGCAGAAGGCACTGCAAAGGATGGTCAGATTTGCACCATAACCTTCAAAGCGGTTGTTAATGCAAGCAATGTGCCCGAGACTATAACATGTGCTCCCGGCGAAAAGATTCAGATCCCTACGAATACCCCTGAAACAGAGGACTATGCATTTATAGGCTGGAATACTTCGGGAAGTCCTCTTGACAGCTATTATATTCCCGGTCAATATGTGACCGTGAATGCCGATATGGCACTCAAAGGTGTATGGAGATCCTCAAACGGTGACGGACAGTATCCCACCTCCGGTGGTTACTATTCAGTTTATTATTCCGCAAACGGAGGCACTTGGACAGCTACGGACGATTCTCCCTACAGAAAGCCTGTTACCAACGTAGGTCACATGACCTTTGGTATGACATTCTCCTTTCCTAATGACACAAGGACCCTTTCCCGTGAGGGCTACAGACTTCAGACCGATGCGGACGATATGAATGTTGTCGCCTTCTATTCCGGTGACGGTAAGGGCAATACCACCTACGGAGATCCGGCAGCCAATAACGGATATGAGTATGAGATCTATCCGGACGGCTACAAGAACAGTGTTTTCATGGTAAACACCGACCGTGTTCCCTACGGTAAGAACGTGTTTGTAAATGCAGTATGGGATCCGATCATTACCTATAACATGAATGACGGTAGTGATACCGTAATTCAGGACTTTAACTATATTACCACCGGCAACGAATATACAGTTCTCGGTGAAAATGGCTATACCTGTTATTCCTCCTCCTCTACTGTAAACGGCAGATCAGAATCTGACGATAAGAATACACTTCTGTCCAACAGAGAGGGCTACAGAGGAGCTACACAGATCTATTCAAGATTCGGTTATGTCCTTGAGAGCTGGAATACCGAGCCTGACGGAAGCGGTATAACCTATGATGTGAATACCGTGTATGATGTGACTGAGCCCCTTGAGCTTTATGCTGTATGGGTAGAGGATCCCGATCATACCCATGATTATACGGTAGTAGTTGTTAAGGAAGCTACCTGCACCGCAAGAGGTAGGATAGAATATACATGTGCCTGCGGTAAGAGTTATTTTGAAAGACCTTTTGCTCTCGGTCATGATTTCAGTGCATGGACCATCGATGAAGGTATACAGACCAGAACCTGTGCAAGATGCGGTGAGGTTGAAAGCAAAGAGGTTGACATAGCTGCTATTCCCGCAATTACTGTAGACGGCTATGATGCTCTTCTTACAAATGCCGAAAATGTTGCAAGCGTTACCTACGCAGCCGGTGTCAAGAAAACAATAAACGAGGTTACAGCTGCCTCGGATGCAGTTTCCCTTGATGTTGATTCGGATGTTTATAATTTCACGTTAAATGCAGTAGGTGTTTATACCTTTATCGTAACACTTGACGATGGCTCTGCATATCTTCTCAATGCAGAAGTTGAGAACGCATACGTTTATGCTGACGGTGTAACCGTTACTGTAAACGGCCTTACCGATGCCAGAGATTTCTTTATTGCTAAGGGTAGTCATAATACCTATTCCGAGGTTAAGGCAAATACTGTTGTCAATGTAACCTCCAAGAAGATCGCAGGTAAGGATAGCTACAGCTATATCCTTTCTGAGCCCGGTCTCTATACTGTTCTTATCAGAAGTAATGATACAGGTGTTGCCCATAAGATAATAAAGATCAATGTAACGGTTATAAAGCCTGAGTTTACTCCCAAGGGTTTACAGCTTAACATCAAGAATCTTGAGGGTGTTAAGGTAGTACGTACCGCTTACGGTGCATATTCTGCTCCCTCGGATGTAAAGAAGGCTGTCGGCTCAAGAGCCTTCAGCTCAAAGGATGTTCTCAAGGATGTAAGTGAATATACTATCCAGTACAGAGAAAACGGTTTAGCTACCGTTGCAGTATGCTATAATAACGGTTATGTCGAGATGTATCTCTATGAGGTCAAGAAGACAGTTCCCGACTTTAATCATGATTATGATACGGTTACAATAGGTAATCTTGATAATCTTCAGGTAGTACGTTATGCTGAGGGCGAATATACCACATCCTCCGAACTGAAGAGAGCTCCCGATTGCGTTCAGCTTACAAAGTATGATGCAGTTGACGGAGTTATCACCGTATCTAAGCTCAAGCTCGGTACATATACATTCCTCGTTCAGTACAAGGACGAAAGCTACAACTTCTATACTGTGGAGGTTAAGCCTATAGAACCTACCGCATCTGGTATATCCCTTTCCAATGCGTTCTCCAGCAATATGATTGTTCAGCGTGACGAGAAGCTTACCGTATGGGGCGCAAGCCTTAATGATTCGAATGAAGGGAAGACCGTTGTAGTTGAGTTTAAGGGTGAGACTGCGGTCGGTGTTATCAAGGACGGTAAGTGGGAGGCAGTGTTTGACTGTACATTCCCCGTTGACAGAGATGGAAGTGACATGGTAATTAAGGTTGCTGACGGACAGATCGTTCTTGAGGACGTCCTTGTCGGTGATGTTTACTATGTTATAGGTCAGTCCAATGTATTCTACGGTATCGGTGATCTTATAGTTGACAGATATTATTCGGGATCCGTTAATAATTACGTAAATATAGATTATGATAACGCCCGTGATATGCGCTTCTACCGTATATCAAGTACTCATTACTCCAATCAGACGGGAGATATGGCACAGGGTACGGAGACTCTTTATGAGGATGTATATAACGGTGCACGTTGGATGATGCCCAGCGATATCTACAATCAGGTTCAGACCTACGCAATGCCCTTTATCAATAATTACAAGGCAAATGACAATATCACCTGCGGACTTCATACTTTCTCGGCTCTCGGTTATATGTTTGCATATAATATGACAAACCGTTCGGATATACCCGTTGGTGTTATTGAAATAGATGCATCGGGTTATCCTCTTATGGCGTTCACTCCCAATGAGCTTGCTGATAAGTGGGGTAAGGACGTATATGATGCCGCAACAGGAACATATTACTTCAGTGCAGGTAATGTTGTTGCTCCTCAGATAAAGACCAGATTTGCTTATAATCAGCAGATATATCCTCTCCACCGATTCTCTATTGCGGGTATCATCTGGTACCAGGGCGAAAGCGATTTCCCCAATACCGATGAATATCTCGGCGCAGGTGCTAAGTCCTTCCGGGAGGAATTGGCTGAGCTTATGACGTATTACAGAAATACCTTCGGTAACAGCGATTTTCCTGTATATATGGTGGAATTTGCTCCCTGCTTTGCCGGAACAGCCAATGCGTATATGGATATGGGAGCATCAAGATGCGAGCTGGGTATGGTTCCTTCACTATTGGAGAACAGCTATGTGGCATCTACCTCTGACCTGTGGAAAACAGTAAAATGGATAAACAACATCCATCCGCCGATCAAGGATCTCAATGCCTACAGGGTGACAGATCTGGTTATGGCCACAAAATTCGGCCAGGGAAGTATAGATGACGTTTGCGGTCCTACAGTTAGTAATTGCGAATTTAACGGTAATACCGTAACGCTAACCTTTGATCATGTAAGTGCAGGACTTAAAACTGCCCACGGTAACGGTATTGTTATCGGAGTTGAGATAATGGTTAACGGTGTATGGACAGCGGTTCAGGGAGACTTTATCCGTAACGGAAATCAGCTTGTGATTACTGCAGACGGTACTATAACAGGTGTAAGGTATAATAGAAATACCAGCGCCACCTTCCCGGAAAATCTTAATCTTTGTAACAGCTATAATATGCCGGCAGTTGCCTTTGTGCAATATAAATATTAATCAGATATCTATATTGGTAAAAACGACAAAAAACAGCGTTTGATTGCGCTGTTTTTTGTTTTATCTATTGTATTTGAAATGGTTATATGGTATAATTATTCGATAATAGCCCAAGGAGGAAATTTGTATGAAAAAACGCATTTTGATTGCGGCCTTGTTCGCAGTAATGCTGATTACGGCATTGTCTGTGAGCGCAAGCGCAAAGTGGTGGGATGAGAACCCCTTTGCCGACGTAAAGAGCAATGCGTGGTACTATGATGCGGTTCGTATTGCCAACGAGAACGAGCTCTTCAACGGTACATCCGCCACTAAGTTTACTCCCAACATGAAAATGTCGAGAGCCATGCTTGCCCAGGTGCTTGCC
>SVTI01000034.1 GCA_015063855.1 Oscillospiraceae bacterium | reverse complement strand
ATGGGTCATACCGGAGCAGCCGAGTGTCTCCACAAGTGCTTCCTCGATGATACCCTTCTTAACGTTAAGTGTAAGCTTACATGTACCCTGCTGGGGTGCACACCAGCCGATACCGTGGGAAAGACCGCTGATATCGCTGATCTGATAGGATTTAACCCATCTGCCCTCTTCGGGAATGGGTGCGGGACCGTGCTTGGGACCCTTTGCAACTACGCACATATTGTCAACTTCATGAGTTGTAGCGTAGGGGCAATTAAATTCGCTCATAATTATATACTCCTTTGCTGAATTTTTTAAATCATACGAAATCATTATAACACGATTTTGTTAATAAATCAACAATTTTGCATTATTTTTTCGCATAACTGCGATAAACAATATTTTCCTGTGTTTTGTATCACAAAATTGACAAATATAAACATTAGTGATACAATAAATATGTAGTTCTATTTCTGAAAGGATCAAGAAAAATGTTTAAGAAAGCATTATCATTAATTATCTGCTTTATCATGCTTTTATCCACCCTTGCAGCTACGGGTATCACTTTATCTGCCGCTTCCTATTCGGGCAAGTGCGGTGATAACCTTACATGGTCTATTGATACTGTGAACGGTGTACTTACTATCGACGGCAAAGGAGATATGTATGATGTACCCTATTCCTCCTATTCACCTTGGTATTCATACAGGTCATATTTTGAATCGGTAATCATCGGTAACTCTGTCACAAGTATTGGTGATAGGGCTTTCAAATATTGCCGCTCTCTTACAAACGTGACCATCCCCGAATCTGTCAAGAGTATCGGTGATTTTGCATTCCTTTATTGTGACTCCCTTACAACTGCGACAATACCTTACTCCGTTAAAAGTATAGGTGAAAATGCTTTCCACGATTATTACAGTGGCGATTATAGACCTATTTCCGGTCTCCTCATCAGATGCGTTGGAGGTTCCTATGCTCATACATACGCTATGGATAACGGCTTTGAATATGAGCTCTACTGTGATCACATGTTTGAAAATAATTACGAATACGTTCCCGCTACCTGTACCGAGGATGCCTATTCGATTGCAGGCTGCGATCATGCCTGCGGCGCTACAGATATCATAGTATATGAGGGTACTGCTCTCGGACACAGCTTCACCGACTATTCCGAGGTTAAGTTCTCCTGCACCGAGGGCGGCACAAAGACCGCTTACTGTGATAACGGTTGCGGCTTGACAGATGTGATTACTCTTGAGCCTACGGCCAAAGAGCACACCTGGTCGGAATGGATAGTGACGGTTGAGCCTACAGTTAATTCAGAGGGTGAGCAGATACGTTTCTGCTACTTATGTGATGTGGGTGAAAGCGAGATACTTCCCGTACTTCACAATCCCAACAAGCCCGTGATAACCGTTGATAACTTCACCGTGACTATCACAAATGCCGAGGCTATAAAGGATATGCGCTATGCTCCCGGTGTGTATACAACCACCACCGAGATCAGAAATGCAGAGGGCAACGTTGCCATCTCCGAGGCTCTTGTGGTTAAGAACACAGTTGACGGCAATTTCGTTTATGAAATGCCAAGCGGCGGTATGTATTCTATATGGATAAGAATGAAGGACGGCACAAACTATATCATGGCTCTTGATGTGACAAAGGTTGAGCCTTCGGTTTCAAGCTACGGTGTTAAGATAACTCTTCATGACCTCTTTGACGTGAGAGATTTCTTCATCGCAAAGGGTGAATATCAGACCTACCGTGAGATCAAGGACAACGGATATATCACATCCGTTACCTCTGCCAAGATCGGCAACAAGCATGACTATACCTACACCGTTTACGAACCCGGTGTGCATACGATCTTTATACGTTTCAATGACGGCAGAACCGCACTTTTCCATGAAACACTTACCGTTACCGAGCCTACCTTTGAAACCAACGGCTTGCAGGTAACTATAGGCAATATTCCCGACGTTAAGGTTATCCGCACCGCATACGGCGAATATAACAGCTCGGGAGATGTTAAGCGTGCCGAAGGTGCAAGAAACTTCTCGGGCAAGGCAAATATCAAGGGTGCAGAGGAATATACGATTCAGTACCGCGAGGACGGTGTGGTAACCATCGTTGTTGAATATAACAACGGTTACGTTGAGATCTTCCACTATAACGTACAGCATAAGCAGGTAAGCTGTACACAGGCGGGAAGCTCGGTGATCTTCCGTAACCTTGACGGTCTTGTGCTGATAAGATATGCCAAGGGTGAATATACTACCTCATCCCAGATAAAGAAGGCTGTAGGATCAAAGGTGCTTAAGGCTGCCGATATCACAGGTGAGTATGCCATCATCTCAGGTCTGGCAAAGGGAACCTACACCTTCTGCGCTCAGTTTGATGATGATTCCTATAATTACTTTAAGGTTACAATAGCCTGAGCACGCGAAGAGAATAAATTTCTAAATAAACACACAAAACTACCCCTCAATTTCGAGGGGTAGTTTTGTATGATTTCACGTCTTCCTGAGACGAAAAGCTCCGAGCCCCTGCCTTCCCTAGCAGGGAAGGGGGACCGTCGCAACGGTGGATGAGTAGAGCATCATTTTAACTAAAGCATATTTAATGCAACTAAACTCGCCCCAAACTATAAGTTTAGTTTAAGTAAAATATTCTACGGATAGTTAGCTAATATGGCGATCTACTCATCCGTCATTGAGTATAATTTTCCAAACGCTTCGGGCGTTTAGAAAATTACACCAATGCCACCTTCCCTGCTAGGGAAGGCTACACGTAAGTGCGAACACACTAATAAATTACAGTTTATCGGCATGTTCGCTGTGATGTTATGTCTTAAAATGAACGATAAATTTGCACTGACCTGAGCCTCCCTTGCCTAAAGGGAGGGGGACCGCAGACACAGAACAATTTATTGTTTTGTGTCGGTAAGCGGTGGAGGGATACTCTTTAAATAGCGTTTAATTATAACTGTTCGTTGTTTATATCCCCTCACCACTCCGTGGTCCCCTCCCCTTTAGGCAAGGGGCGCTCTTGGTTTCAGCAATCTTTTCGTTCAATGCTTTATATTTCGTTATATTAAACTCACCGCCAAATTGTAATTTATCGGGGGGTATTAAGATGAAGTACCGCTTTTATATTATAGTGAGCTTGGTAATGTCAACTTATTGCTAATTTCTTGAAAACTCTTGACCAATCGGTGAAAAAGAGTTATAATGAGATATGTATATATATTTGAATGTTACATGAAGGAGTATGTTTATATATGAAAAATAAGTTCTGGGCACTGATTATTGCGGTAATAGTAGTACTCCCCACAATAATCGCATGCACGAATTATATAATGAAAAAGGACGAGCCTGTAACAAAGGAAAGTGTTACAGAGGGTTACCTTATAATCCCGATGAACGGAGAGGAAAGTAAGCCCTATAAGTTTGAAAAATCAAGGGTGAAGCTTAATCTTAATAATATCGACAGCAATCTCCTGAAATTCTTTACCGATATTACCGAAAAAGCGACAAAGGCAAGCGGATTGCCCGAGTCTGTGGCAAATCTTGCTCACTATACCGTGTCGCTTACAAGCTATAACAGACCCGTAACCTTTAAGTACTATTTTACAGAGGATGCAAGCCATTGCTATTTTACGGATGAAGGCGGTACCTGTTTTCGTATTCCAACAAACTATGCCAAGGCTTTCCTTATTTCAAAATACGGTATGGGTATATTCAGTACGTCGAAGATCCCGACGTATTCTGCGCCCAATACTGATGAGATACTTCCCGAGACTGTCGAGTGGACATATCAGACCGTAGACGATAAAAGCTACAGCACTATTTCCGAGAAAAACAAGGGTGCTAATAAAGGTAAGGAATTTATGGTAGTTCAGAGCCTTGAAAACCTTCTTTTCGACATAGCTCCCGGCTCGATCAAGGTAAGCATTTCTCAGGACGGTGAGAGTATACTTAAGGACGGTCTTATGGAGCAGCTCGGTATATCCTCTGTTCCCAAGAATATTCCTCTCGATATATCCCTTACTGCTAAATGGTTTGAGACTGATGAAAGAAAGAGTGAGGGTACTTTAACCTATAAGTTTAAGTGTATTATTACCGATGCGCCCATATTCCAGATAACCTATAATTCTGATGCAGGCGACGGTGTTCATGCAGGCGACTTCTTCTGTATCACAGCTCTTAATATAGTCGGAGACGGCTCGGATATTTCCTTTACCTCCTCGGTAGATCTCGGTGCAAAGCCTAAGTTCTATAAGGACGGAAACCTCTTCCGTGCTCTTGTTCCGATATCTCTCAAGACCGAGACAGGTGCATGTAAGCTTACTTTTGCCTGCGACGGAACTGAGCAGAGCTTTGATATTACTATCCTTCCCAATCCATATGCTTCTACTCCCTTAGCAGAGGATATCTCCTCAGATAAGTTGACCGAGGCAAGCGAAAGTGAGTTTGAGTCGGAGATGAAGAGTGTTCTTACCGCTGATAGCTCCACCAAGTACTTCAACGGAGAATTTATTTATCCCTATGGCTCTATGTATAATATCAAGGGCGGCTTCGGCAGAACCTTCCAGACAAAGGGTGGATACACTTATACGAATAACTGGGTACGTCTCAATGCCACAAGCGGAAGTGAGATCAAGGCGATGAATGACGGTAAGGTTGTTTATACCGGTGAACAGACCATGACAGGAAGAACGGTAGTTGTAGATCACGGCTTCGGACTTATGAGTATCTACGCTAACTTAGAAAGTATTTCTGTAGAGAAGGGCGACGTAGTGACTGTAGGTGAGGTCCTCGGCAAGTCGGGAGCAACAGGATATACCAACGGATCTATGGTTTCCTTTGCCGTGACAGTTAACGGCAAATTCGTATGTCCCTATGAGATCATGGATGAGCAGGGTGTAATACTTTCTAATTAAATAATTAAAAATGAGGGTATCTTTAGGATATCCTCATTTTCTGATTATTATCTTCTTATATACAGTGAATTTACTATTGACATATCCTGTTTGGGGTGATATAATCAACTTAATTAATCGAATTAATTAAGTGCGGTGGATAATGAATAATAAAAAGGATGTAAAGGATCTTAATATTTCCTCGGTGCTTCAATGTATAAACAAGCGCGGCTCGATCTCCAAGGGAATGATAGCAAAGGAACTGGGTATAACCTCGGTTACCTCCCATAAGCTGGTTTCGGAGCTATGCATGTCAGGTTATGCTTGTGAAAGCGGCGAATATGTTTCCTACGGAGGAAAAAGGGCTGCACTTTACCGTGTAAACCGAAATCTCGGACTTATGATCGGCATCTCGCTTATGCGCAACAGGGTATGTATCTGCGTTACCGATTTCTGCTTTAACAAAAAAGAGTATTACGAGCATAGTACAGAGTTGAAAAATGCAGAGCAAACCGTGGAAAGCATTATCGGAGAATTAAGAAGAATAACACAAAAATATAAAAATGAAAAGATTTTGGGTATAGGAATATCTATTCCGGGCAGAGCCTGTGAGGCTGCAAACAGAATCTATATGCCGGGTTATCATGAGTGGGATTCTGTAAAGCTATCCGATATTTTGAAAAACGAATTTTCTATACCCGTATTTATAGATAACGATGCCAATGCTCTGTCATTGTATATTAAATGGCGAAGAATGACAGAATGTAACAATTTTGTTTGCGCGCAGGCAATAAACGGAATCGGCATAGGGATTATTACAAACGGTGAGCTTTTCAAGGGTTCAGATTTTAGGGGCAGTGAGATAGGGCATATAATTCTTGATCCCAAGGGTGAGCCATGCTCCTGCGGAAAAAGAGGCTGTCTGCAAACCTTTGTGGATGAAGAAAAGGTTTTAATGAGATTAAAAAAACAGCTCGGCGATGATATTACCTTAGACAAAGTACTTGATTTGCTTAATAAAGATGACGAAAATGTCAAATCTGCCTTCGTGGAATATTTTGAATATCTGAAAATAACGGTAGATAATATAATTACACTTTTTGCGCCGGAGGAGGTTTATCTTTATAACGAGGCGGCAAATGCTATGCCCGATTTTGAAGAAAGCCTTCAGTTACCCTGCTTCAGAACAGAGCGAGACGTACAAAGACCAAAGGTAAAGCTTTTGAAAGATAAAATGATACGGCAGAACTCTGCCACGGCAATAATCTATAACGAAATAATGAAAAAACCAACAGACTTTATAAACAAACGAGGTAATTAAAAATGGTATGTAACGAAAGAATCAGATCAAATCTTATCGACTATACGAAGGAATGTGCAGAGGCAGTACAGAAAACAGATTTTGAAGCACTCCGAGATATCGCCAAAGTGATCCTCGAAACGAAAAAAACAGGAGCAAAGATTTTTACCGCGGGAAACGGCGGTTCTGCAGCAACGGCTTCTCACATTTGCAACGATCTTGCAAAGGGCTGCCGTGTTTATGACCGTGTTGGTTTTAAGGCTGAATGTCTTGCTGATTCCACCGCAGTTGTTACCTGTCTTGCAAACGATTTCTCCTATGACGAGATTTTTGAAATAATGCTTAAAACAAAAGCAAATAAAGGTGACGTGCTTCTTATGTTCTCGGGAAGCGGAAACTCGCCCAACGTGGTACGCGCGGCAGAGTATGCACAGAAGATGGGTGTTACCACAGTCGGCTTTTTGGGCAGAGACGGCGGCAAGCTTAAAGGCTTCTGCGATTATTACGTTATTGCTCCCACCGATTCTATGGAAATGCTCGAAGATATGCACATGCTTTACGTTCATGCACTTGTTGTTGCTGTCCGTGAGGAATTAAAGCTTATGTGGGATATGGAAATAGTAAATCCCTTAAAGAACGGTAATTTCAAGACCGCACTTTTCGATTTTGACGGAACAGTAAGCCTTATCAGAAGCGGCTGGCAGGATATAATGATACCCTACTTTATTGAAGTGCTTTCCAAGGTTGCAAAGGATGAAACCGAGGAAGAGGTTACACAGACGGTACGCGATTTTGTTGACACCTTAACGGGCAAGCAGACGATTTTCCAGTGTATGCGTCTTGACGAAGAGGTTGTAAAGCGCGGCGGTGAGCACGTTGATCCTCTTGAATATAAAAAGGAATATCTCCGCCGTCTTGAAATACATATTAAAGAGAGAAAAGAAGGTCTTATCAACGGAACCATAAAGCCCGAGGAGCTTACCGTTCCCGGATGTACCGATTTCGTATACGCATTAAAGGAAAAGGGAATCAAATGCTATCTTGCAAGCGGTACCGATGAAAAGGACGTACTTTACGAGGCAGGACTTTTGGGTCTTGATAAAGTGTTTGACGGTCATATATACGGTGCACACGATTACATGACCGATTGCTCAAAGGAGCTTGTTATAAAATCCCTTATTACCGAGGGAGGAATCAAGCCCGAGGAGCTTATTTCCTTCGGTGACGGATACGTTGAAATAGAGCTCGTTGCAAATATCGGCGGATATACCGTTGGTGTTGCAACCGATGAGGACAGAAAGGAAGGCATCAACGAATGGAAGCGTAACCGCCTCCTCTCTGCAGGTGCATCCATGATCATTCCCGATTTCGCGGGCTATGATAAATTGATCGAATATATTACTATGTGAGGAAAAAGCAATGCCTTTTGAAAAATTTGACAGAAGCCAATTAAACATTTTGCCCTTAAACGAAAGAATTCACGATGTGGATCTTAATAAAGTATTTAAGGATCCCGCAAATCATACACCCGATTTTACACATCCCGCACTTCCCGAGCTTGCCAAATCCGTATGGGAGGCAAGAAGAAAATACGATGCCACCGTGCTTATGATGTACGGCGCCCACGTTATCAGAACGGGTAATGCAGGCTACATGATCGAAATGATGAAAAAGGGTCTTATCACCCACTTTGCCACCAACGGTGCAGGCTCCATTCATGATTTTGAGCTTGCAATGATCGGTGAGACCTGCGAGAGCGTTGCAAAATATATATCCGAGGGTCAGTTTGGTCTTTGGCGCGAAACGGGTATCATCAACGATATCATAGAAGAAGCGGCAAAGGAGGATCTTGGCTGGGGTGAGGCTATCGGCAGATATATCTGGGAAAATAATTTCCCTAACCGTGAAAAAAGCGTTCTTGCCATGGGTTATCACTTAGGCGTTCCCTGTACCGTTCATATCGGTATCGGTAACGATATTATCCACGAGCATCCCAACTGTAACGGTGCGGCTATGGGTATCTGTTCATATAACGATTTCCTTATTTATACACAGAGCATTACTAAGCTTGAGCACGGTGCGTTTCTTAATTTCGGTTCTGCTGTTGCAGGTCCTGAGGTTTATTTAAAAGCCCTTGCAATGGCACGTAACGTAGCGCATCAGAGAGGTGAAAGGATTACTGATTTCACCACTGCGGTTTTCGATCTTCTTGAGATCCCCGAGGATTCCGAGCATTCCACCGCACCTTCAAAATCTGATCCCCGTTATTACTTCCGTCCATGGAAAACCATTCTTGCCCGTACAGTTGCCGACGGCGGCAAGAGCTACTATATAAGAGGCGAGCATCAGAGAACCGTTCCGGCTTTATCAAAGCTTGTAATGGATTTAGATAATTAAGAATTAGGAATTAAATATTATGAATCTTGAAAAAATTTATTCGTCTTTTGAGCATATAAAAGAAAAAAAGATACTTGTTTTAGGCGATTACTGCCTTGATAAATACGTATATTCCGATCCCGCCGAGGACGATATCTCTCTTGAAACGGGTATGACCGCATGGCAGATATACGGTAAAAAGATGGCGGCGGGTGCGGCAGGAACAATTACGAACAATTTAAGAGCATTAGGTGCAGAAACCATCTGCGTCGGTATAGTAGGCGATGACGGCGAGGGTTACGATCTTTTAAAGGAGCTTAAGAAAATAGGAGCTGACACCCGCTATATAATCGTATCCGACGAGATCACCACCGCGACCTATCTTAAAACGATGCGTTTGCAGGGCAACGGCGAGTACAAGGAGGATACCCGACTTGATTTCCGTAACCGCAGCATTACCTCAGAGGCACTTTTCGACCGCCTTGCCGTGAACTTTGAAAATGCAATTGCCGAAGCGGACGGTGTTATCATTTCTGACCAGTTCTTTGAGAGAAATTCCGGTGTGGTCGGGGATTATCTTCGCATGAAGATAAACGAATACGCAAAGAAATACGATATTCCCTTCCTTGTGGATTCCCGTGCCTTTGCCCGTGAATACAAGGGCATGTACATAAAGTGCAATAACTACGAGCTTATGAAATACTGCGGTGCCAAGGGTGATCCCGAAAATCTCAATGACGTCCTTGCGGGCGGTGTTGAGATGAAGAACGAGGTTGAGCATTCTATCTTTATTACCTGCAATAAGGACGGTATAAAGGTATTTGAGGATGAGATATCCCACGTACCCACCTATCCCGTTGAAGGCGAGATAGACGTAACAGGTGCGGGCGATGCCTCGAATGCGGGAATTATACTTTCCCTTGCTCTCGGTCTTACTCCTACCGAGGCGGCAATGGTTGCCTGCTGTGTATCTTCCATCACCATTCAGCAGTTAGGTACTACCGGTACTGCTACCGTTGAGGGTGTAAAGGAAAGACTTGTTACGGTAAATGAGATGATGGGGTAAAATGTGTGGTTTCAAGAAACTAAATTAAGAGGTGAAAGTCTTGAAATATATTGTTCTTTCATTTGATGACGGTAGAAAGGATTTTTATGTTAATGCTCTGCCGATTTTAAAAAAGTACGGATTAACAGCAACTCTTAATGTTATACCCGATATGGTAGCACAGATAGAAGAGAATAAGTTGAATCAGCAATACAGAAATTTTATGACGTGGAATAATATCAAAGAAGTTTATGAGTGTGGAATAGAAATAGCAAATCATTCTGCAGACCATACAAATAATATTCAAGAAATTATCCGCGGTAATCGTATTATTCGTGAAAAGCTTAATTTATCTTTTCCAATAGGGTTTTCAAGTCCGAAATCTGAAATATTTAAGGGGAATTTTGCTGAATATGAGAGTCTTTTAACCAAAGAAGGAATAAGCTATATAAGAAGTGGTACTAAAACAAAAAGAGATGGTTATTTCCATGCATTTCTTTATATGCTTTATAAATATACTAAGAGCCCTTCTATTTACTCATTTTGTAATAAGCGCAATATTATAGATTTAAGAAAATCAAATAAGGAATTAAAGATTTTACCCAGTGTTACCTGCAGTTATGATAATACTTTAAAACAAATGGTGAGATTCATATGTAAAATCCCAGATGAAAGTGCGGCTATACTTATGTTTCATAGTATTTTTAAAGAAACAAATGTCGGTTATGGAAAAGAAAAGTGGGTGACCGATGAAAAGGATTTTGATAAGCTGTGTCATATTCTTTCGGCGAACGAGGGTATAAAGGTAATTACTAATGCGGAACTGGTTAGCATGATCAAGTAAATATTATTTAGTGAAATTGAAAAAAGAGCATCCAAAGGACACTTTTTTCATGATTTAATTTATTTTCAAAGAATATCTGCCATCTTTCATAGCGGTTTCTTATAATCTCCGTTACACATACTGTGCCAATTTACAGAGAGCAGGCATCCCTTTCAATGTTGCAAAGCACTTTATGGGTCATGATGACATTTCGGTTACCGCAAAATTTTACACTCATTTCACCGAGGATCAGAGCGAAACCGTCCTCAAAATAATGAATCAGTTCAACCAATAGCAGTACATGCAATTTATTCCCACAAAATTTGCTCATTTTTTGATAATTTCTGATACTTTTTGACAGTTCGTTTTTCCAAAAACAGAAAAATGAAACAGCCACAAGCCCTTGTGAAATAAGGATTTGTGGCTGTTTTTCTATATGGTCGGGATAGCAGGACAACGACTCGCTGCGCTCCCATGCATAAGTTCTGCCGACCAATCGCACATCGCTTTGCTCGTGTTCTTGGGGCATCACTTATCGAACCAACGGTTCTCGTCCTGCAAGTAACAAAAAACAGACCCCAGGGTCTGTTTTTTGTTGCTAAAGGCGGGCAATAAGGTGCGTAAATATAGGTAAAAACGAAGAAAAGGTGCTTGAAAGTTAAGGTTTCTGAATTTTAACTTTAGAATTTACGGGAATGTTGTATATCTCGCAAAAATTCTGATCATATGAAACAATATTCAAACTATGTTCTTCAGAATTATAATATAGCTGTAGTTTGCCGTCCTCTTCTATTAAATCATCAACCAACGACATTTCTTTATGGAAATCACCAATGGTGACAACAACGCTTTCACCTACTTCGGCAATTTCAAAAAGTTTCTGCGGCATTATATCAAGAACGGCATAACTATTATCTGAGTTGTGAATGATAGTGCCCTTTACAACATTGCTATCACAAGCCGTCAAGCTGACCAGCATAATGATACAAACAAGTAAAATTGATAATCTTTTCATTTTGTACTCTCCTTTAGTGTTTTACAACTGGCAATCATCATCCTTCTGATTCAGCCGCAAAGATTTCTGTGCTTTTTATAGGATTCCTCGTCTATGTTATTCGTATTGAATAATAACTGTAACCATCCCTCTGTCTCGCTAGATTCCTTAAGAGCGATTTCAAATTCTGAAAGCATATCGGCTTTGCTCTGTCCGTAATTTGCTTCACGGATGTTTGCATAAATACTGCTCGAGCTTTTACGAATCTGGAAAAGAGTATTAGATGGTGCTTTTATATTTTGGCAAAGCAACTCTATTTCTGTCGCAAGTTGCTCCGAATATATCAGCAAATAATTTTTCGACACACAACCACTTCCTTCAAGAGTATTATACCACTTTCACGGAAACAAATCAAGGCGAAGCCTTGTATATCATCAAAACAAAGTTTTGCATATCATCCGCAACTTGTTGCGGTATATCATCATTGCGAAAGCAATACAACCTACGGTTGATGATATGCACCTTCGGTGATGAGATACACGCTAAAGCGTGATGATATACCATTGCTTTCGCAATGGATAAAAAAGAACGAACTTTTGGTAGACAAAAGTTCGTTCTTTTTGGCTGGGATAGCAGGACTCGAACCTACAAAGCAAGAGTCAAAGTCTTGTGTGTTGCCGTTACACCATATCCCAATAAATTTACTCTTAGAATTATATCACACACATCGGTCTGTGTCAAGATTTATTTTCCTATTAATTATTATATTACTAACGCAGATAAAGATACCTTAAAAATATAACTAAACAAAATAGGCACTATATCGGTATAAATTTAACTTAAACATTTGTTTATAATGTCAAAAAGAACTGAATATTATTAGTTGAAATGTCGAAAATATTGCAAAGTGTTGCAATTGTTTTGAATTCGTGTTACAATATAACGAATGACGGTTTCGTAAATTATTTAAAGGAGAATAAAATATGAAAAGAATTCTTGCATTAGTGTTGTGTACACTTATGTTGGTAGCGGCTCTTCCTCTTTCAAGCTTTGCGGCTTATGAGAACACCCACACCAACTCAGGCAATATGATTGAAGACCTTATTGCCGTTGCAACAACACAGATCGGCTACACCGAAGGTAATAATGCTGCAGGCGAAAGCGGCACCACAGGCGGTAGCGGTAACTATACAAAATACGGACGTTGGTACGGCATCAATCCCGGTGCATGGTGTGCAATGTTCGTTTCCTGGTGTGCAAATCAGGCAGGAATCCCCTCATCCATTATCACAAAGCACGCAAGCTGTGACCTTGGTATGCAGTGGTTCCAGAATAACGGCGTTTGGAAATGGTCTCCCGCATGCGGCGGTTCCTATGTTCCCAAGCGCGGTGATATTATCTACTTCCGTACAAAGACCAATCAGGTAACCGACTCCACTCATGTTGGTATCGTTTACGATTCAAGCTCCTCTACAGTTTACACCATAGAGGGTAATGCAGGTAATAAGTGCCAGAAGAAGTCCTATAGCCTCTCCAGTGCTTACATCCTCGGTTACGGTACTCCCAATTACACCAACGTTTCTTATAATCCCGGTGTATATAAGGTAACCGCATCTACTCTTAATATGCGTGCGGGTGCAGGTACAGGCTACGAAGTTGTTACCACTCTTCCCAACGCAGCAGTAGTAACCATTACTCAGGTTTCCGGCACATGGGGTTATTGTACATATAACGGTTATTCCGGCTGGATATCCATGAAGTATCTCTCCCTTGTTTCGGCAACTCAGAGCTATACCATTACCTTTGATGCAGGCGAGGGTACTCTTTCCGGCAGCTCCACTTATTCTATCCTTTACGGACAGAAGTATTCCGCAGTAATGTCCGCAGTTCCCTCAGCTACACGTAACGGTTATGCTCTTGCAGGATGGGTATGTGAGGCTTATGGTTATACCCTTAACCTTTCCGACACCTATGGTGTTACAGAAAGCGTAACCTTTGATGCAGTATGGACACCTGTATACGGTATCTATGAGACCACAGCATCCTGGCTCTCCATGCGTGAGGGTCCCGGAACAGACTATACCGCATTCACATCTCTCCCCCAGGGAACTCAGGTGAATATTACTGATATGAACGGTAAGTGGGGTTACTGTAATTACGAGGGTCAGTACGGTTGGATCTCCCTTAACTACTGTAAGTTCATTTCTGCGGCTCCTGTAGGTTATACGCTTACATTTGATCTTAACGGCGGTAAGATGCCTGCAGGTTATTCCACCACATATAGCTTTGAAAAGGATCAGAAGTTTGTTGATGTTATCGGCGGTTTCCCGATTCCCACGAAGTCAGGCTATGATTTTACAGGCTGGATGCGCGAAAACTGGGCGTCCGATTTTTGGACCGACGGTTGGGGAACTCAGCCCTATACCTTTGATTTTGACGTAAAGCTCATCGCTCAGTATGTCGAGGCAGAATGTGAGCATAACTACGTTTCTATTGTAACCACTAAGGCTACTTGTACAACCGATGGTCTTATGACCTACTCCTGCTCTCTCTGTGGCGAGGGCTACACCGAAACCATCGCTAAGAAGGGTCACAGTTATACCGAATTCTTCAGTGATAGTAACGCTACATGTACCGAGGACGGTACAAAGAGTGCATCCTGCGATAATGGTTGCGGTTCTGTAAGCACCGAGCCCGATGAAGGTTCTGCTAAGGGTCACGACTTCGGTGACTGGTATACGGTTGTTGAGCCTCAGGTAGGTGCAGAAGGTCAGTCACGCAGAGACTGTAAGAACTGCAGCGTTTATGAAACCGAAACTATTCCCGAGCTTGAAGAGATTGGCGGCTGCGAACCCGAGCTTACAGTTTCCGGCTATAAGGTAATGCTCAGCTGTGCTGACAATATCTACTACGTAAGATATGCTCTCGGTGAGTATGACACATCCTCCGCTATCAAGAATGCAGCAGGCTGTGTAACTCTTAACTCCACATCCATTATTAAGAATACCGTTTCCGGTGTTTGCACACTCACAATGCCCTCCGGCGGTATCTACAGCGTATGGGTTAAGACCTATGACGGTACAGAATACATCTTCCGTGCAGACCTTTCTGTAATGGAACAGTATGTTGAATCCGACGGTGTTACAATTACAGTAAATAACCTCTTCGGCGTGAAGGACTTCTTTATCGCTCCCGGTGAATACACCACATATTCCGAGGTTAAGGCGAACTATCTCGTTCTCGTTTCTGCCAATAAGATCAACGGTGCTTCCAGCTACAAGTATGTTGTTCCCAATCCCGGTATGTACACTATCTATATAAGATATGAGGATGCCGAAAGACCTGCAAGCTTCCTTTACGAAACTTGTACAGTAGCAGAGCCCGAGTTCAACGGAAACGGTCTCCAGCTCACACTCTCCAATCTCGAGGATATCAAGGTTGTAAGAACTGCATACGGTACCTATACAAAGCCCGGTGACATTAAGCGTGCAGAGGGCCAGAGATCCTTCTCAGGAGCTACAGTTATGAAGAGCGGTACAGGCAACTACACAATTCAGTACCGTGAAAACGGCACAGTAACAGTAGCAGTTGTTTATACTCACGGTTACGAAGTGATGTATACTTATAAGGTAGAAAAGAAGGTTCCTTCCTTCGTTCAGAACGGCAACACAGTTACCTTCGGTCAGCTCGATGACCTCAACCTTATCAGATATGCTAAGGGTACATACACAACCTCCGCACAGATTAAGGCTGCTGCAGGCTCCAAGGTTATTAAGTCCGATGCAATCGTTGACGGCTTCGTCACAGTTACTCTCGAAAAGGGCACATACACATTCTGTGTACAGTACCTTGACGAAAGCTACAACTATTACGTAGTGACTGTTAAATAATACTTTGATAATTTTTAAGGAACCTTCCTGAATTATAGGAAGGTTCCTTTGTTTTTGAAATAATTTGTATCAACACTCAAAAAAATAATAAATTTTTCGTATTCTGTATATAGTTATACTTCATATATAAGAAAGGACTTTTTGAAATGAAAAAGCGTATCGTTTCGTGGTTTCTGTTACTTGCTATTCTTGCCACCATGCTTCCGATTAATATCTTTGCGGCTGATGTAACGGTTCTTTCGGGTAACGGAACGCAAGAATCTCCCTATAAGATCGGTAATGCTGATGAGCTGATCTTTGCGGCAGAAAGAATGAATGCAAGCGACAGCGCGTATGTGGGCAAATATTATGCCTTGACGCAGAATGTCGATCTTTCATCTGTCGAGAATTTTCCCATGATATCTAAATTTACGGGAACCTTTGACGGTAAAGGATACACTATCAGCAACCTTACGATCGAGCATACAGGCTCATCCTACTACCGTTCTGCATTTATCGACCAAAACTCGGGTACTGTATGTGATGTTACCTTTGACAATGCGACCATTAACGCATTATATGACAGAACGAGCAGCGGCGTTGCCGGTGCGGCGGTAGTCGTAGGTGAGAACTGTCAGGACGGCGTTATCTCCTGCGTTACTGTAAAGAACTCCCTGGTCAATGCGCCCAAGGTTCCGAAGGCAGCGGCTATTACTTCTATGAACTCCAGAGCAGGCAATACAGCAGTTACAAATATCGCTACGGTACGTAACTGTGTGGTTATCAATACCACCATTATTGGCGGTCCCCGTGCTGAGGGTAACGCTTACGGCCTTATGATGGGAGGTATTGCAGGCTATCAGGGTACAAGTACTATTGAGAATTGCTATATTTCGGGTCTCATAATGAAGGCGGCAAGCGAAACTACCTCTCCCTTCCATGCAGGCTATATCTGCGGCTATGGTGCGGGCGGTGTTATAGACGGAAATGTTGTTGTAAGCGGTTCTATTGAGAGAATGGCGGCTGAGACTGATCAGAAGTTCAATACCCTTAAGCTCGGCGGTATCTGTCCCTCTCAGAATTCTTATTACGGAGCATTAAAGCCTGTCCGTGGAAATCTTATAGATACCGCTAATGCTGTGACCACTAACGCAACAGCCCTTGCGGGAACTGCGGCTACCGCAGATCAGCTGGTTCTTCAGTCTACCTATGAGGCTCTTGGCTGGGACTTCTATACAGTATGGAAGATGGCAGATTCCGTTCCTGCCCTCAGACTCCCCTCCGAGCGAGCTTATCTTACCTTTGGAGGCTCGGGTACCGAGGAGGACCCTTATCTTATCTCGGATGCAGAGGAGCTTGTAAATATGGCAGAGCTTATCAACGGTGGCGACAGCCGTGTCGCAGGTGATAAGATATTTACTCTTACTGCGGATATCGATCTTTCATTGATTGATTCCTTCCCCATGATAAACAGCTTCTCGGGAACCCTTGACGGCTGTGGATATGCTATCAGGAATCTTACTATCCACCATACCACGGGCTCAACTCCCTACGGTATAGGCTTTATTCATAAAAACTACGGTACCGTCTGTGATGTTACCTTTGACGGTGCCTACATCTCTACAGACATGGACGCATCCGCAAACGGAAATTCAGGTGCGGCGATAGTTGTAGCAGAGAACTGTCAGGACGGTGTTATTTCCTGTGTAACGGTCAGGAATTCTACAGTGAATGCACCCAAGGTTCCAAAGGCTGCGGCTATTGCGGCTATGAACTCAAGATCCGGTAATACTACGGGTGTTAATATCGCAACGGTTAAGAACTGTGCGGTAGAGGACACTATCCTTATTGGAGGTCCCCGTACAGCAGGAAACAGTTACGGACTTATGATGGGTGCGATTTCGGGATACAGTGGCTCCAGTACTATCGAAAACTGCTATGTTGCCAATGTTAGCCTTCAGGCGGCAAGTGAAACCACCTCGCCCTTCCATGCAGGTATGATCTGCGGTTACGGTGCAGGCGGTTCTATAGACGGTAACGTTGTTGCAAGCGGTAAGATCGAGCGTTTGGCGGCAGAGGCTGATCGGCAGTTTACATCTCTTAAAACAGGCGGCATCTGTCCTTCCCAGAACACCTATTACGGGACACTTTCACCCGTTTACGGAAATCTTATTGATACTGCGAATGCGCCTGCAGGTACTACAACTCTTACGGGTACTGCAGTAACAACGGATGCTCTTAAGCTTCAGTCTACCTATCAGGCGTTGGGTTGGGACTTTGGCGCTACATGGAAGATGGTAAATGATGCTCCCGTTCTCATGCACCCATCCGAAAGAGTTTATCTTACTCTTGCAGGTACGGGTACAGGTGAGGATCCCTATCTTATTACAACAGTTGATGAATTGTTGAATATTGTTGACCTTTTGAATGAGCAGAACGGTGTTGTAGTAGGTAAGGCCTTTGCCCTTACTGCAGATATGGATCTGACCGGTATAGACTTTACACCTATCGATGCCTTCAGCGGTATATTAGACGGTAGAGGACATACTATCAAAAATCTGACTATTAACGATATGGTTACTGCAAATATGGGCAGTGAATACCGTGTAGCATTCATCCGTACCAATACAGGTACTGTAAAGAATATAGTCTTTGACTCTCCCTCTGTTTCCACAACCGCGCTTTCTACGGGCGGAAACTCGGGTGCGGCTGTTATCGTGGGTGATAATGCACACGGTTCCCTTGTTTCTCACTGTGTTGTGACCAATGCAACTGTTTATGCGCCCAACCTTCCCAAGGCAGGCGGTATTGCGGTAATGAACGCAAGAACAAATACTATTAATGCTACGATCAGCCATTGTGTATTTGAGGGCTCACTTTCCTTCGGTCCTCGTACAGGATCTTACGGACCTATGGCAGGCGGTATTGCGGCATATTCTGCTACAAGCACCATAGAATACTGTCTTGTTAAAGCGGATATAAACTATCTTCCCAATGAAAGCATTACTTCAACTGTTGTTAATGCGGCGATGATATGCGGCTATTCAAATCAGGTTACCTACCGTGCCAACGCCGTATATGCAGGCTCTGTTAATATTGATGAGAGCGTTGCAACGCAAAACGTGGGTATGCTCTACGGTAGGGATGCGTTTAACATACAGAATGTTCTCACGAACGTTGTTTGTGATGAAATCACGGTAAACGGTAACGCCGTTTCCTTTACGGATAAAAAGAATGGTATTCCGAGAACCTCATACGAATTGATCCATAAGGATATTTATGAAACCATCGGTTGGGATTTCAAAACCGAGTGGAAGATGAACGATGCCTCGGTATATCCCGAAAGATATCCTATACTCGGCACCATTGAGTATTCTGATAATTCTATAAATATGATCACCGCTTCAATTACCGGTGATAACGGATGTTCGGTTGGTTTTACCTGGCACTATCTTGCGGATAAGAACATGAGAGTATCCGTAAGCGAGGATAAGAGCTTTAACGAATCTCTTATATTTACTGCGATTTCCGAGGGTAATACCTATAAGGCAGAGGCTGTAGGACTTACTGCGAATACTAAATATTATTACCGTGTTGAAGGTGATTCCAAAACCTCCGAGGTGGGCACCTTCACTACTGCAAATGCAGATGATTCCTTTACCTTCCTTGCTGTTTCTGATACCGAAGCGGCAACTCTTGACGAAGCATTAAAGACAGCCTTTGACCTGGAGGCGGCGCAGAAGATAGTTCCTCATGCTGACTTCATGCTTCATACCGGTGACTTTACCGACGGTACGAGAGGGGTTGAAGGATGGCAGGAGCTTCTCTATAATACTACCGATACGTTTCTTTCTATGCCTATAGTTCCCGTTAAGGGCGAAAAGGACACGGAATTCTTTAATTACTTTAACGTTAATAACAACTATTACAGTTTTGATTACGGAGCAGCTCATATTATAGTACTTGATACTTCAGAAAACTCCGAAAAATGTATTTCTGACGAGCAGATAGAGTGGCTTAAGGAGGATGCGGCGTCCACCGACAAGGAATGGACTATCCTTTCCATGCATAAGGGCCCCTATACCTCGGGTACATCGGCTAACGATAATGATGTTAAGGCTCTTCGTAACCTCTTTATAGGCGAGCTCGATGAGCTTGGTATCGACCTTGTTATTCAGGGACACGATCATATAATGGGTCACACATACGATCTCAAGGACGGTGATAAAACAGGACAGCCCATATATACAGAAACCGTTAACGGTAAATGCTTTGATTATACAATGGATACAAGCGGTGCAGTTTACATGATGAACGGCGCTTTGGGTTCGCTTGCGGGAACACAGATGTCTGTAAACGATCTTGACGAATACATAATGAAATTCGCACGTTCTGACGGCAGAGGTACGGCTCCCGCTTTCTCGGCTGTAACCGTTGAAGAAAACAGACTCAGTGTTGCTTCCTATGAAATGCATGATACGGTTCCGAGCATGATCGAGGGCTTCGGTATTGACCGAGAGGTAAGCAAGGTTGAAAAGCTTATCTTTGATGCTGAATACAGCTCTGCGCGCGATATGTATAATAAGCTTTCAAACGAACAGAAGGCACAGGTTGAAAACTATAGTATTCTCATTGCTAACGAGGGTAGAAACGATATTACCTGGGCGGATGAAACTGCTTTGGAGCGCCGCAGTATCATTATCCGCAATGATACGGATCTTGAATTTACAAACGCTCCCGTTCTTATTAAGCTTGAAAATGCACCGAGCGAAAAGATGGCGTTCTATACGGCAAAGGGAGAATCACTTCCTTTTGAAACAGAGTCATATAATGCAAAGGGCATGAGTAACGTTTGGGTTAACGTTTCAAAGCTCCCCGCACATAGTGCAACGGCAGTATGGGTATATTTCGGCGGTAAGGATGCTTCCAACTCCGCTGATGAGGTATGGGCAGAAACCTATTCTTTGGTAGAGCATTTCGGTGATGATTCTTATGAAGATTCTACCGGCAAGGAGCAGGGAAAAGCTAACGGAACGATAATGGCCACCGAGAATAACGGTGATAAGGGCATATCTCTTGACGGTAACGGAAATATCGTGTATTCGAGTATCGGTGACGATAATATGGAGATAAGCGTAAGTGCGGTTGTTTCCTATACTGCTGATTCTCTTACCGATGCAGGTATTATTTCCAAGTATGCGGCAGACGACCCCTCGGGTAAAAACGCATACCTTCTCGGTGTTAAGGAAAGTGGTGAGCTTCACAGCTACTTTGGATGCTTGTGGTGGAGAAACGCTTCTGAAAGGAAGAAGGATTACGTAATCGATACCCTTTCCGACGGTCAGCCTCACCTCGTTACGATGGCGTATGACGGATTTACAGTTCAAATCTTTATCGACGGCAGAGTTGCAAGGTGGGAAAGTGTATTCATTGAAAGCACAGCTTTCTTTGACCCCAATATTCCTACAACTATTGGCTCATATTCCTCTTATCTCGGCGGTGCTTTGAACGGTGGATTTAAGGGTAATATCTACGATGTGCAGATCAACGGTGCACGTATGACGGAGCAGTGGGAGTCCTTTAGATATTCCAATTACTTCGGTGATGCAGTAACCGTAGGTAAAGCTGAGACTAATGGTGCATTTATAATGAATGCCGATGCGGCAACACGTAATGTGAATGAATCGGGCAAGCAGCTCGTTTGCGGTGTTATTACAAAGGACGCTTCTTTGAATGCACAGGTCAACGGCAACAGCTTTGATTTAGGTAAAGTTAAAGCGGGAGAATTTGCGGTATACGTACCCGTTGCAGGCACGGGTGAAATGAATATTACTCTTACGGCAAATGCCGAGGGTGAAAGTTCATCTGTAGAAATCACCGTAAATACGGCGGATACATCCGCTCCCGAAAAGCCCGTTATATCCTCCGACAACGGTATGCTCAGCACAGAGACAAGCGGAGAGGATATGGATAAGCTTAACGCGGAATTCCATGTCAGTGAAAATATCAATCTAACCATCACCAACACGAAGATCGCAACCGGCAGTACCTCAAATAAAACACCTGCGGGCATAGATCCTAAGGTTCTGGGGTACAAAATGCTCTCATATCTTGACGATGAGATAACTGTTAATGACGGAACCAATCCCTATCAGATAATCCGTATTACTTTGACCGAAGAACAGGCTGCCAAGGGCGGTTGGAGCTTCTTCTGGAAGGGTACTTCCGATAGGCAGCTTCATGCTTACGGATATGATTTCGTTCAGGGCGCATGGATAAAGCTTTGCTCAACCGAGGGTACGGGCGAGCTTTCTATGAATATTGAAATGTCAGGAACTCAGTATATTGATAATAGGATCATATACCTTATGATATTCCGCGGCATGGGAGAAGAGATATCAGAGCTTGATTCATTCATCCCTGAGAAGGGTGAGTATGATTTCACCATGTTCTGGAACTCTGATACTCAGTATATGAGCCAGTTTACTCCTGAGCTTGTATATCATCAGCATCAATGGATCGCAGATAACTTTGATGATATGAACGGTGTTATCACCTTTAATACAGGTGACCTTGCAAACCGTTCAAATCTAAACTATGAATACAACTGGAAGGTTGTAGACAAGAGTTATGAGATATTTGAGAATGAGGGTATTCCTTATACTTTCTCATGGGGTAATCACGATATAGACTATGATAAACAGCCTAACGAGAAAAGATATTATCAGAGCTATTTCCCCTCATCCCGTCTTGGAGAAAATGCAGGAGATTGGGAAGTCAGCTTCGCTCCCGACAGTATGACGGGAAGTACGACCCGCGCAATGGCATATAAGAATACCGTTAACGGTGCTAAGATAATGATACTTTCTCTGGCTTACGTATCCCGTCTTACTGAATCCGATCTTTCCTGGGCGGAAAATATGGTGAAGAATAACAGCGACTATACGGTCATCGTTATTACGCATACCTATTCCTCGGATACAGAGATCATTGCAAACAATATAAGCACGAGGATCGTCGATCCCTATAGTAACGTTAAGCTTGTTCTCAACGGACACCTTGACGGAGTATCTGCCTACAAGATGACAAACGGCGGTTTTGCGGTGCTTCAGGATTATCAGGGTGAATACGGTGAGATAAAATACGGAGGAAATGAGTTCCTGAGACTCATTCAGTTTGACGTAGAAAATGACCTCGTTTACTTCAATACCTATTCGCCTCTCACCGGTGAGACACTTTCTCCCTACGGTGCAGGACTTGATACCGAGGCAGAGGGCCTCTATCAGAAGAATGGTGATGAGTTTGCTCTTTCTATAGAGCTTAACGGAGATAAGACAAGAAGCTTTGCTACTTCATCCCTTGTTATGACCTCGCTTAAGGATGATTTTGCATGTAACGTTTCGGTGATTGAAGGTGATAAGGTAAGCGTTGCTTCAAAGGGACTTACAGAAGGAACAAAATACCGTTTCTACGTTGTTCTCGCTGATAGCTCGGGCAACAGCGTTGTATCCGATCCCGTGCTCTTTACGGCTTCATCTCACGTTCACTCCTATACGTCTGTTACTACAGATCCTACATGTACCGAGGACGGTATAACTGTATATAGTTGTATCTGTAACGATACGTATACTGAAATAATTCCCGCAAAGGGACACTCCTTCGGCGCATGGTACACCACAGTTGAACCTACAACCGAGGCAGAGGGCGAAGAGCGCAGAGACTGTGCAAATTGTGATGCATACGAAACCAATGTTCTTCCCAAGATCGAGGTAGACGTAAACGCCCCCGTTCTTACAACAGATAACTACACCATCAAGCTTACAAAGGCTGATACATTTACCTATATCAGATACGCAGCAGGTACATATAGTACTGCTTCTGAAATCAAGAATGCAGCAGGTTGTGTAACTCTCAGCGCATCCAAGATCGCTTCCTTCACCACCGACGGTGTTTGCGCACTTGAAATGGTTGACGGCGGTTACTACAGTGTATGGGTAAAGACTACAGAAGGTAAGGAATATATCTTCAACGTAGATCTTACAGTAATGTACCCCGAGGTATCCACCTACGGTGTATCCATTACACTTAAGAATCTCTACGGTGTTAAGGATTACTTCATTTGCCCCGGTGATTACGACAGCTACTCTGACATCAAGGCAAACTACCTTGTTCTTCTCACTCAGAATAAGA
>SVTI01000033.1 GCA_015063855.1 Oscillospiraceae bacterium | reverse complement strand
GTATCATGCAGCAAGGACTCCGCTGTCGAAAGTAATGAAAGGGAAACAAGAACCAAAAGAAGTGGTAAAAAAGACAAGGAAACCGACGAGGAAGATAAAGACGAATTTCTTTCTTCGCTTTTCGAGGATAGTATAGTACCGGAGGAAAACGAAGAGTTCTCGGAAACAGACGACAGAATTAAAGTCGGCTTTATTTACCTTCATGACGAAAATTCTGCCTACGATCTGAATTTTATGACAGCAGCAAAGACTGCATGCGAGGAAATGGGGGTCGAGTATGTAGAGAAAACGCAGGTTCCCGAGAGTAATGCTTGCTACGATGCGGCGGTTGAGCTTGTTGAGGTGGATAAGTGTGACATTATATTCGCCGATAGCTATGGTCACGAGCAGTTTATGATCATGGCAGCAAAAGAGTATCCCGAGACTGAATTCTGTCATGCTTCCGGTGTAATGGCTCATACAGAAAAGCTTGATAATTATCATAATGCTTATGCTTCGATCTATGAGGGCAGATATCTTACGGGTGTTGTTGCCGGCATGAAGCTCAATGAGATGATCGAGGAAGGCGAGATCACTGCAGAATGGGTTAAAATGGGGTATGTCGGCACTTTCACTTTTGCTGAGGTTATTTCCGCTTACACCTCATTCTATCTCGGAGCTAAATCGGTATGCCCCTCTGTAACTATGGAGGTTATGTTCACAGGTTCTATGTACGATGAAACTAAGGAAAAGGAAGCGGCTAATGCTCTTATTGAAGGCGGTTGTGTTCTTATCAGCCAATATTCAGAATCTTTAGGAGCTCCCATTGCCTGTGAAAATGCAGGTATTCCCAACATTGCCTACAATGGAAGTACAAAGGATGTATGTCCCGAAACCTTCCTTGTTTCTTCACGTATAGATTGGACTCCATATTTTAAATACATTATAGATTGTGTTAAAAATGGTGAAGATATATTTTTCGATTGGACCGGCTCCCTTTTGACGGGTTCTGTAATTCTCAGTGAGATCAATACCAAAGCTGCAGCAGAAGGAACTGCAGAAAAGCTTGAAGATATCAAAAATGATCTTATCACCGGTAATCTTCAGGTATTTGATACCGATAATTTCACCGTAGGTGGTGAAAGGCTTGACTCCTTTATGGCTGATGTTGATATGGATTTCAATTACACACCCGATACCGAGGTTATCGAAAACGGAGTGTTCTATGAATCAAAGTACCGTTCAGCACCTTACTTTGTTATCGAGATCGATGGTATTAATCTTCTTGACAGAAACTACGGCTGATACCTGACTGAATTATAATAACCCTCTCTCCGGAGAGTGTTATTTCAGACTGTCCCAAAATGTGAATTTAATAATTATAACCTATATTTACAGAATACAAATCACCCCTCCTTACTAAAGGAGGGGTGAAAATCATGTTAAATTTAAGCCTTCTTTGTCGCGTTGATGAGACATATCATCCATACTGCGAATTCAATTATTACTGCAAGAGCAGGGGTGATTCCAAGCAGGAATGCTAATGTTATCAGTGCCAATTTCCCTAAAATAAGGTAAACTGTATTTTCCCAAAAAACGCTCTTGTATGTACGCGAGAGACGTATAGCACTTGCTATTCTTTCGGTATTTGAATCGTAAACTGTAAGATTTGCATTTACCGAGAAGAAGCCCATTGCTATCTTAAATACAGGCTCCTTTTGAGCCTCAAGTTCAGCCTTGGTTCTGTAAATGGCTGCATCAAACTCTGTAGTAGGATTTTTCGCGGGGATAACGCCGGTTTCCTCGATCTTATCTAAAGCCTCCTCGGTCACTCTTGAATCGGGACAGAAGGTCTGGATCTTAGAGAGTCTTTCAAGAGACACGGTGTCACGGAAGATAACACCCTTTCTTCTTCCCTTGAGAAGGGAAATGTGGTAGATAAGGGGAAGCATTTTTGTCATACCTATAACAGTGGAGCCGAGAATGAGCACCGATGCGATATTCATCGAGTATCCGAACTTCTTTGTTGTTATATAGAGGGCAATGAATAATACTAATGCAAGAAGCAGCATAGCTATCTGGAATATCTTTGAGATATTGCTGATCTTTGCATGAAAATCTGACATATTATGGGCTTTTTTAGTCTTGGTGTCCATGATCGAGGCTATAGAGCGCTCGGCTGTGGTGCTTGCCTGAACGGTAAGCTTTCCTGCCCGGAGAGTACCACCTGAATAGCACTTAGCTCCCGGAAGGCATTCCACAGGTTTTGAGGGACCGAAAATGTTGGTGTAGTCAACTCTTCCGCCGCCGTTAACAACTGTGCCGTCAACGGGGATTATGCTTCCGGGTGCAATGACTATACTATCTCCGGGAGCAATCTCGGCAAGAGGAACAGTCTTAAGACCGTTTATAGTGACAAGCTTTGCCTTCTTAGGTACAATATTGCAGAGTGTGTCGATCTGTCTCTGTGCCTTGTCATAACCGTCCTTGAATATCGAAACTGCGGCAGAGCAGAGTATTACGGTCAATGCTGCCTGAGTTACATTGCCGGTACAGAGGATAGCAACGGTTGCCAGAAGAAATGCAAGATATTCGTTAACATACTCCTTCTTTAAGAAGCAGAAGGTATAGTTGAACAGCATTTCCACTGCAAAAACGGTTAAGGGGATGAGTGCTATGATGATTTTTATAGCGGTGGGCATGGGAGGTATAAAGGTTAACGCTACCAATGCCAAACCTATCACATGGAGCAGATTCTTCCTTTTCATTTTAATTTCCTTTTATAGTTATAATTATATTATTATTTTTTCATACTTTGCGTTTTTTGTCAATAGTATTATGACATTTTGCGATAATTTACAAAGTAAATTTATCTTTATTATAATAATATTCCTTGGTGACAGAGCCGTTATTGTTCCTGAAAATATGAGCTTTGGCGTCAGGTACGCTTGTAACTATCGAATATTCTCCGTCGATACAGCAGAGGGCACAGTTATCTTCAAGACCGATGCCGCAGAGAGACTCGGTTTGCATCCAACGGGTAAGGGAGGCATTTCTGTGCTCGTTGAAATGGGGAGAATGGATAGCGGGTATAACTCCCGTGCCGTGCATACGATGATAATCCCAGTTCTCGTGATGGTATGAAAGGCTGTCGGTGTGGCCGATCTCAAAATAACAGATAGAGCCTGCGCTGATGCCCGAGAGAACTATATCCTTGTAATATGCCTCGCGGATATACTTATCCACGTTATACTTCTGCCAGACGTCCATAAGTAGGATCGCATCTCCTCCGCCGGCGAAGATGTAGTCGGCAGAAAAGATTTTTTCCTGTATTTCATCATCCGAGGGTTTGTCATCTATTAGACAGAGTATCTCATATTTTGATATACCGAAGGATTTATAGTATTCGGTCATAAGATCTCTCTCCTCATCATTTGAAGCGGTAGGGATATAGAGGACCTTGGGGTCATATTTGCCTGTAAGTTCAAGGGCATAGCGGTCGATGCTTTCAACCTCCCCGCGGGTAAATTCTCCGCCGCCCAAAGTTACTATCCTGCTCATTATACTAACCTCTGTTCATTTATTATAAGTCTGAAGCCCACACCTAATTTTTCCGCAGCTTTTCTGCAGAGCACCATTCTTTCAAGGAATATTTCAAAGTAGTCCATCACCGAGCAGTATTCGTTTTCTATGGTCATATCGAGAACGAAGGATCTTTTCTCCTCACTGTAGGTAAGGGAGGATGTGGTTACAGAATAGTTTACGCGGTCGTGAATATCAAAACCCGTGATGTTTTCATTACGAACCCTTGTACGGCGAACATCACTTTTGTCCGCTAAGATAAGGGCTGCGGATATTGCATTCACGGGAACTGCCGTTCCCTCATCATGATTGCCGATTGCAGTACATACCGTGGCTATTTCATCAGCCGAGAAGCCCATTTTATCAAGAATACGGAATGCCATTACCGCGCCGCTCTGTGCATGATCTATACGGTTGATAAGATTTCCTATATCATGCAGATATGCGGCGATTTTGGCGAGCTCTATTTCTCTTTCGGGATAGCCGAGGGTAGATAGCACGTAAGCTGCAGTTTCTGCAACCTTTGTTACATGTGCGAAGGAGTGCTCGGTGTAACCGAGGGCTATAAGCGATTCGTCTGCCTTCAAAATATATGTTTTTATTGCTTCATTTTTCTTTATATCGTCATAAGTCAACATTTTTTCACCTACTTTACTACAGTATAACAGATTTTTTGAAATTAGGCAATATAAAAAAACAAAAAACCTTTACAACCGAGTTTATTTGTGCTAAAATATTTTCGTTTGGACAAGAGGTGACTGTTATGAAAAGAAAAACATCTGTTTTAGGAATAATTTTGGTGCTTGCCGCAGGTATACTCTGGGGTTTTTCCGGTTTTTTTGTAAATAAGCTCGAGCCCAGAGGAGTGGAATCTTCCCAGATAAGTGTAATGCGTCTTGGCTTTACATTCATTATTATGGCAATGTGGGCTCTTGTATTCAAGCGAGACGTTTTTGTGACAAAAAAGCGCTGTATTAAGTATTTTATCGGCGGCGGACTCGGTATGGTGGGAAGTAGTCTCTTTTATTTTTACGCTATACTTATGACCTCGATGTCTGTTGCGGCGGTGCTTATGTATACCGCACCTATCATAGTCGTCGTTCTTTCTATCTTTATTTTCCGTGAGCATCTTACCGTTCTTAAAAGCGTGTGCTGCATAGCATCCGTTTCAGGTGCGGCATTGGTATCGGGAATTATCGGGGGTGTGGGTAACGTTAACGTACCCGGACTTCTTTTGGGATGTGCCGCAGGCTTCTCTTATGCCTGCTACAGCATCTTTTCATCCCTTGCGCTTATGAGAGGTGCAAAGCCTCTTTCGGTTACCGTTTATGCCTTTGGATTTGCTACCCTTACCATGCTCCCCTTTGGTCAGATACCCTCTCTGGTATCTAAAATTTCGGCTGATCCGATGATAGTGGTTATAGCTCTTGGTCAGGCGCTTGTGAGCTGTCTTGCTCCTTACGTTCTGTACACCATAGGTCTTAAGTATACCGATGCCTCCAATGCATCTATAATGTCAACGGTTGAGCTTGTTGCCGCTACCGTTATAGGCTTTGTTGCTTTCGATGAAACGATAAGTATCGCTGCCATTATCGGTATAGTTCTCGTTATCGGCTCGGTAGTTATGCTTAATGTTAAGCTTCCCCATAAAAAGTATCGATAAACTTTTCTTTTATTAAACTATTGACAAATTGTAGATAAAGTGTTATCATAATTGTATATTCAAACCGATGAGTGAGAGTAGTAGTATCATAACTATATTTCAAAGAGAGTTTTGTAATGGTGAGAGCAAAGCAGTATACATGATATGAATGGACTTACAAGGGCGAACCCAAACCGTAGGGAGTAGGGGAGACGTGTCCGCACGTTACAGCGGTGAGCGTATGGCAGTACGCGATGAGTGCGTCTTATGACGAATTTGGGTGGCACCGCAGGATATCAGTCTTGTCCCAATTTTGGGATAAGACTTTTTGTTTTCAAAAAATATTAGCAGATATAATTAAGGAGATATAAAAATGGAACTTAACGGAGTAAATTTTGATACGTATTTCAATAACTATCCCGATAAAAACGGTTATTTCGGTAAATACGGCGGCGTATTTATCGAGGACAAGTTAAAGGATGCTATGGCAGAGATCACAGAGGCTTATTTCTCTATCTGTCAGAGTAGAAAATTTATTGCAGAGCTTCGCAGAATCAGAAAGGAATTTCAGGGTAGACCCACCCCCGTTTCTCACCTTGAGAGACTTTCCGATTACCTCGGAGGTAAGGTTCAGCTCTATGCAAAGCGTGAGGACTTAAACCATTCCGGCGCCCATAAGCTCAATCACTGTATGGGTGAGGCTCTTCTTGCAAAGTATATGGGTAAGAAGAAGATCATCGCAGAAACAGGTGCAGGTCAGCACGGTGTTGCTCTTGCAACGGCGGCGGCATATTTCGGTCTTGAATGTGATATTTATATGGGCTCTGTTGATATCAAGAAGCAGGCTCCCAACGTTGCAAGAATGAAGATCTTAGGTGCTAACGTTGTTGAGGTAACTCACGGTCTTAAGACTCTTAAGGAAGCGGTTGATGCTGCATTTGATGCTTATTCCAAGGAATATAAGGATTCTATCTATTGCATCGGCTCTGTTCTCGGTCCTCATCCCTTCCCCATGATGGTTCGTGATTTCCAGAGCGTTGTTGGTATTGAGGCAAGAGAGCAGTTCATTGATATGACAGGTCATCTTCCCACATCCATCGTTGCCTGTGTTGGCGGCGGCTCCAATGCAGCAGGTCTTTTTGCAGGCTTCTTAAACGATCCCGTTGATATCTACGGTATCGAGCCTCTCGGACGTGGTCCCAAGCTCGGTGACCATGCGGCAAGCCTTAAGTATGGTACAGAGGGTATCATGCACGGCTTTAACTCCATCATGTTAAAGGACGAAAACGGCGAGCCCGCTCCTGTATATTCTGTAGCCAGCGGTCTTGACTATCCCTCCTCCGGTCCCGAGCACGCATTTCTTCAGGATATCGGCAGAGTTAAGTATGATGTTATTGACGACGAGGAGACCATCGATGCATTCTTCAAGCTTGCAAGAATGGAGGGTATCATCCCCGCAATTGAAAGCTCCCATGCGGTAGCTTACGGCATGAAGCTTGCCAAGACCATGGATCACGGTTCTATTCTCATAAACCTCTCCGGTCGTGGTGATAAGGATATGGATTACGTTATCGAAAATTACGGAATCAGATAAAAGGGCGCTTTTGCGCCCTTTTCAGCTTGTCGATAAACCTATCGACAAGCTGCCGGACTTCGAAAAAGGCAGGTATCGGCGAACCCCCAAAACTCGTAATACTCGTTTCGGGGAACCCCCGGCGGTTTTCGTGAAAAGTCTCCGTAGGTCTCGTTGACACCGACAACTCCTGCGACGCTCTAAACCCCTCTATGATAAAATTTGCGGAGGGTTTAATAAATTGTAAATATTTGTCTGATTTCACACTTCTGTTATAAATAATAGGTATATTTGATATGGTATAAGTTGATTTTACAACCAATAAAGGAGAAGTGTATGTCATTAATCAAAAAAACCATAGCATCACTTTTGACATTGGCTACTTTGATCCCGATGCTCGGACATATAATATACCCCGCGCAAATAGTTACAGATAATTATGCGGTACAGGCAACTGCTACCGAAAATTCAGCTTCTAATATAAAGAAAGAACTGATTTCATATTTCGAAAAGGAATTTGCTTCCTGCCCTAAAAAGGTTGATGTAAGCGGTTATAATATGCTTGCAACACAGGAAAATATGGATGAACTTAAGTCTATAATTTGGAATGGCACACCCTTACTTTTTCATGTTAATGCAATAGGCTTTTCTGAAAAGGATGATTTCCTTACAAATGTTTATGCTACCTATCATTATACAGCCGAAGAGTATGCAGTAATGATGAGTGAATGTGAAGCCGCGGCAGATGATATTCTTGACGGCATTATAGGCAACGAGTCTTTGAATGATGTTTACAAGGCATTACTTATCCATGACCGTTTGATAGTAAAGTGTGAATATGATTACGAAGGTGCCGTAAATAATAGTGCTTCAATGGAAAGTTATGAAATGTACGGTGCATTGGTGAAGGGTGTGGCACTTTGCAAGGGTTATAGCTATGCATATATGTATCTGCTTGATAAAGTTGGTATCGAAAGCTATATATGTTCCTCAAAAAATCTTAAGCATGATTGGAACATTGTTTATATAAACGGTAAAAAATATCATGTTGACCTTACCTTTGATGATCCGGTGCATGATGTTACGGGAAGAGTATATCACAAAGATTTCCTGCTTTCTACAGCCGCGCTCAAAAAAGCTGACCATATGGAAACCGACTATGACAGCAGCCCTACTGATACCACCTTTGATAACTATTATTGGAGAAATTCCAATACGGAATTCCAACTGATAGGAAATAAGCTGTACTATATAGATAATGAAAAAGAAACCTTGAATGAGGTTGACGGTAGTGATCCGCTTTGTAAGGTAAACGATGTGTGGCTTACTCCCGAGGGATTCTATTGGTCAAGCAATTATTCACGTCTTTCTTCAAGCTCTGAGGATCTTTTTTACTCAATTGCGGACACAGTTTATATGTATGATCCGGAAACTAAAAAGTCTACGGCCATCTTTAAGCCTTCGCTTTCGGGTACAAATAATTTCGCTATATACGGTTTTACATATGATGAAGGCTATTTGGTGTGTGATCTCTTCAACAAGCCTGTCTTCTATGAGGATACAAAGAGTAAATATCAGATCCGAACAAAATTTGATACAACTCCCCCTACAGCAAAGCTTCAGTATACAAACGGTGTACAGGCGTATCAAACACTAACTTTCAGCTTTAATGACGATATGGGTATCAGCGGATATTATTGGGGAACTGATACGGTGTATCAGAATAACGAATTTTATGATACCTCTTCAAAAACAGTAACAAGATATATTTCCGAGCCCGGCACCTATTACCTCACAGTAAAGGATACCGGCGGAAATGTTTCAGAGACACAAAAGGTTGAGTTTTGCTCCACTACCCTTGAAGCAAATCACGGTCACGTGGCTAATCCCTATATTGTTTCTCCTTACGGTGCAACCGTCACATTACCTGTTCCGGTGCGTGAAGGCTATAATTTTCTCGGATGGACAAAGGGTGCAGAAGGTAATGGTGGATATCTTGCATCGGTAAGTGTTAATTCAAATGCTGTTTATTATGCGAATTGGGAAGAAATAGAGGGTTATGTTCCCGACAGCGGCAGTACAGGCGCCAAAATTACATTTGAGGATATAAGCCAAGGCACATGGTACTATGATTCTGTTATATACTGTGCAGAAAAGAAGTATATGAACGGTATAAGTTCCACTCTCTTTTCACCTGCCACAAAGCTCACACGAGAGCAATTTGTAATGATACTCGCTAATATTTCAGGGGTAAATACCGATAGTTATAAGTATGCCTCTTCCGGAATGGATGACGTGCCATTGGGCAAATGGTATAGCGGTGCTGTTGCATGGTCTGTTAAGGCAGGGCTTGTAAAGGGTATCGGCGATGCCAAATTCGGTTTGGGTCAGGCTATCACAAGAGAGCAGATCGCAAGACTTTTGTATGTGTATGCTCAAAGTAATGATAAGCCTACAGCAGAGCGTGCAGACCTCAGCCGTTTCGCTGATGAATCAAGCATTTCTTCATGGGCTTACAAAGAGGTTCAATGGGCGGTATATTACGGTGTTATCCGCGGAGTATCCCAAACAATGCTTGCACCAAAAACCATAGCTACAAGAGCGCAGGCGGCAAAAATGTTTATGATTTATGATGAAATATATTAAAACACTTCATATAGCTATTGACAAAATAACACAAAACTGATATAATTAATGCAGTTTAAATAAAATTCATATTGAGAGGTTTACAAAAATGAAAAAGTTTATATCTGTTCTCGCAGTAGTAGTAATGCTTTTCACTTTGGCATTACCTGTTGCGGCTGAAATCAGCCCCAAGCCCGAACCCGGTCCTAACTATGATGTTGATGCTTATGTTAAGGAAGGTGAAGGCGAAGTATCTACCACTGTTAACGAAGACGGCACAGTTACCATTACCGCTAAACCCGATGAAGGTCATAATTTCATCAAGTGGGATATCGAAGGCGATTACGTTCTTGTTAGCGGTACCCTTACCGATAAGGTTATTGTAATCAAGCCCTTATCCGATGTTAAGGCAGGGGCTACATTCGATGGTGATAAGGTTGTTGTAACTCCTGATGATGACGAAAAGTCTCCCACAACAGGTGTTGTTGAGCCTGTATTCTTTGCAGTAGTAATGCTCGTATCTGTTGCAGGTGCAGCATACGCTTTCAAGAAGAGCAGTTCTGAATCATAATTTTCAAATGATCACTTTCAAAATCTACCTCTCCTTGGGGTAGATTTTGTTGTTTTAACGGAGAATTTAATGAAAAACAAAAAAAAGAAAGTAATATGGCTTGTAATAGCATTTATATTTGTTGCTATATTCATAGCATGTGCTGTAGCTCTTTTTATTGATATTTTTTCAAGAAGTCCGCAGATCAATCCTTTGAATTATAAGGAGATTAATCCTTTGAATTATAAGGAGACCGTTTCGGTAACAGATCCGAACAACCTTGAAACCGAAAACAACGGTAACAATGAAAAACAAGAGGAAGAGATTCTGTCGGAATCGGAGCCTGAACCCGAGGTCATACTTGCAAACGGTCAAACAAAATCACAGTTAAAAGCAGAGCATTCTTATGATATCGATAAGATGCGTTCTGATATTAATACTGATGTTTTAGCCTGGATCTCAATACCCGGCACAGAGGTAGACCACCCCGTGCTTTACCATGAAACAGAGCCCTTATACTACGAACGAAGAGATGCTTTCGGAAAGTACAGCGTATACGGATGTATTTTTGCCCAATGCTATAATGATGATGATTTCAGAGATCCCAACACCATTTTATATGGTCATTATGTAACCGAGGGCGGGGCATCGGATACCTTTTTCGGAACCTTGCACAGATATAAAAATCCCGAGTTTTTTGAAACAAACAGATATATATATGTAACTACAGAGAACCGTATATTGGTGTATGATATTTTTGCAGCTTATGAATATGATGACCGCCATATATTAGCGGCAGTTGATTTTTCAAATGATGCGGAATATGAAAATTATCTTCAAAATTGCCTCAATCCCGCCTCAATGACAAGAAATGTAAGAGAGGGTGTGGAGCTTACCGCAGAGGATAAGATAATTACGTTGAGCACCTGTACATCATATACAAACACAAGCAAAAGATATTTAGTACAGGGGGTATTGGTAGCAGATGTCAGCAGATAATAAGATTCCCGAAAATGAAAATATAAATAACAGTACGGATGCAGCGGAGCTTCCTTCGGCAGAGGAAAATCCAAGTGTTGCCGAAATCGAAGCTTCTGACACAGGAGCAACCGAAGACAAAAAAATCAAGAATAAGAAAAAGGATAAGAAAAAGAAGAATAAAGCGGTAAAAATTATTCTTCGTATACTTTTAATAATTCTTATAGTAATCCTCGTACTTGCACTCAGCGCCGGTATTGCAGTAGCGGTACTCTATAACAAGGGTAAGAGCTCCCTTAAAAACGAAAGCATTAATATTACCGCCCCGCCCGAGTTGAAGGAAGAGGTAACCATAATTGATAACGGTGCCGAGGTTTATTATAACGGCGGTCAGTATAAGTTTAACGAAAATATCGTCACCTTCCTTCTCATGGGTGTTGATAAAAGAGATATCGATGATCAGAAGGTGCCGGGCAGCAACGGTCAGGCAGACGCACTCTTCCTTGTGGTGGCGGACACCGAAAGCGGTGATGTGGATTTTATAAATATCTCCCGTGATGCCATGACAAACGTAAGTATTTATTCTTCTGCAGGCTCATACATCCGTGACGAAAGAATGCAGGCATGCCTTGCTTACGCATACGGCAAGGATCAGGAATCAAGCTGTCAAAATGTAATTAAATCTGTATCCGAATTGATGTACGGTATACCGATAAATTCATTTTTCTCTATGGATCTTAAAGCTATAGGCGTGTTGAATGATTCGGTAGGCGGTGTTGAAGTTCCGGAATACAATGAGGATTTCAGTGCTCTTACAGGTAAAAAAGTTACCCTCTGGGGCAAGGAAGCCGAAAATTATGTAAGATTAAGAGATAAAAAGGTGCTTGATTCGAATGTTGACAGAATGGAGCGTCAAAAGACCTATATAAAGGCATTTGTGGATAAGGCTGTTATGCTTACAAAGGAAGATATCACCACTCCCGTAACCCTTTTCCAGGCTCTTGACGGTTATAAATATTCTGATATTACCGTAGACGAGATCACCTATATGGCAATTAATTTCTTGGATGGTATTTCAAATATGGAAATGCACAGCATCGAGGGTACTGTAGTCAAGGGTGAAAAGTATGCCGAATTTGAGGTTGATCCGATAGCCCTTTATGAGATGATTCTTGATATCTTTTACGTTAAGATAAATTAAGCTATAATCTCCCCCTGACATGACACAGAAGATCGTTCCCCTGTGTTATTAACCTTGCACGGTTTGAAAATTTGCCCGTACAGAGTTACCCGGCGAAATAAACACCACTAAAACACTTTATATCCGAACGATAGTTGTCAAAAATGAAATCAAAGATGATTGTTTATTTGATAAAAATGTTGTCGTTCTTTCCGCAAAACCCGATGGTGATTCTGCATTGATGGATAATTCTTCTTAATCATTATTGTTTGTATTACTCATCGAAGGAGGGCTGAAAAAATCAGCCTTCCTTTTTTAATTTATAGGAAATTGCTTCATTTCGTGTGGGTTGTTCGCACTTCAGAAATGGGCGAAATTCGGTGCGCCCGGCGGCGCTTTTTTATGCTGATGATTGACAATATCGCTCTTAAGAAATATAATTATACTTGCTTAGATGATAAGCTTGTTAAGAGCCGTGAGTATAATATTACTCTCAACGAAAGCGAGCTTGTGACATCAAGAACGGTTTTTTCTACTGTTTTCTACAGATATGATAAGTATACAAGATCGTAAAGAAGCACGAACACGAGGGACCGTCCCCTGCGTTAAGATGTGTTCTGCATGACGTGAAGTTCGTATTTATATCATATCGCAACTTGTTGATAAAAACATCCGTAATAAAAATTGCTATATTAATTTATTTATGTTATAATATATAAAAACTTACGAGAGGCAGACAAATGTGATGAGTTGTGAACCTATAGTAATGCTGACCCACAATGATATAACCGTATCAAATGCTCCCGAACTTTTTTTAGAACTGTACACCTGTCCCGTAGAATACTGGGGTATAAAGGAAAAGGGCCTTTTTGTCGAGGATATGATCAAGCTCTGCTCCAATATTAGGGAGAATGGTAAAAAGAGTGTTCTTGAGGCTGTTACATATACAGAGGCGGAATCTGTATCGGCAGCATACACAGCGGTAAGATGCGGATGTGATATGCTTATGGGGACTCTGTACAGCGAGAAAGTACATGAGATCTTAAAAGAAAATAATATAAAATATATGCCGTTTGTCGGCAAAGTCAGCAACAGACCATCGGTGCTTGAGGGTAGTTTTGAGCGGATGCGTTCCGAGATTGAGGAGCTGAAAGAAAAGGGTGTTTTTGGTATAGACCTTTTGGCATACAGATATACAGGTAATGCTGAGGCTCTGATACGCGATCTTGTAAGTACGTCAAAATTGCCTATATGCGTTGCGGGAAGTATAAACAGTTATGAGAGGCTGGATTTTATAAAGGATGTTTCCCCTGAATTTTTTACCGTAGGTTCTGTACTTTTTGAAAACAAATTCGGACCGACAATAAAAGAACAGATAGATAAGATAAAAGCAAGAGTAGTTTGATCTGCTCTTGCTTTTATCTTATTAAGGATTTGTCTATCAAATCATAATCGTACATAACCTCGGAACGATTGTTGAGAACAAGTTCCTTTTCCACAAGCTTACCGGTGCTTTTGTCGGTGATATTACGGTATATCATAGATCGTCTGTAATACTTTTCGCCTTCCTTTACGAAGCGGTGATCCTCCTCGACAAGCTCATAGCTGTACGGAAATTCGGTATCGCTTCTCAGCTCGGCATAAAGTGTATCCTCCTCGCACCATACAAGCAGCTGTACCGTGGAATCGGTATCGTTGCGAAAACGATAATCGATATAATTGTAACCTACCGAAGTTCCTGCGGCAAAAGGAACACGCTTTCCCTCGTCGGGAGCCAGAGCGTCCGAATGCTTATGAAATTCAGTTACAGTCATGGGACTGTGAAGTATCAGCAGATGGATAGTGTTACTGAGGTTACACAAACCTCCGCCCATACCTGCGATAAGTTTATTATCCTTTATTATACGTCCCTCAAGGTACCCTTTTCGCTTGGTTATTTTACCAACTCTATCCCAAAAAGAAAAGGTCTGACCGGGACGGATAAGCGTCTTATGTATGGCGGATCCTGCAATATTTATATTAACAGCTTTGTTCTTCTGAAGCGTAAGATCCACACCGGGCGCACGCTTGATCATATTGGAAGAATGAGACCATACGAGATACGGTAAGGTATCATCGCTTTTCTTTCTTGCCAGTTTGTCTTTTGAAAACAGATTTTTAATATGTCTCTTTATTCTTTCTTTGTGCACGGAAAGAGCATAGAAAAAGGGATTCATCTCACAAAAGTTTTTTCTTGCCATCCTTTGTCTCCTTCACCGAGAAATCCTTGCAGTTGCAAAATTTCAGTATAAAAAGTTCTAATTTTCGTTTTTTGCCCAGCTTTGTTTCCCCTTCCTTGAGAAGAAAATCTACCAGCACCGACCTTATACCACACCTATTGGCGCCTAAAACATCGGTGAACAGCTGGTCACCTATAACCAGAGTATTTTCCTTCGGTTCCCCAAGCATTTCAAGTGCACGGATATATCCACCCGGACGAGGCTTGTCGGCAAGTTCTATAAACTTTGTATCTATATTTTTGATAAAAGCCTCTATACGCTGTGCCGAATTGTTTGAAAGAATAAGGGTTTTGAAACCTATCTCATGTGTACGTCCAAACAGTTCCTCGACACGAGGAGTACAGGGATCACCGTGAGGAACAAGTGTAGCATCTATATCAAATATCAATGCGCGTATCCCTTCAGCATAAAGTTCCTCATAATCTATATCAAAAACACTTTTACATCGTGCATAGGGAAAATATTTTTTAAACATAATGCCTCCGTAACCGTTTTGTTTATTATACCATTTCATCATTGCCTTGTCAATGAAGTGTTTTGTTCTTATTCATTTTATGATATTAGTTTCATAACACAGGTGAGGTTACATGTGTTGACTGATCATTATACTAAGTTTTGTTATATGTTTGTATCGCTCATCGAAGGAAGGCTGAGAAATCAGCCTTCCTCTTTTATATTTCAAATGCACAGAAAACCTGATTACGTGTTGATCGTTCGCACCTCAAAAAAAGGGGCTTTGGTTGAGGTAGTTGGTGTAGTATAAAATTAATAATATGTTCTTGAACTCACAGAAAAAATATTGTAGAATTATTTTATTAAATATAAACCGAGAGAAAAGCTATGAAAAAACTAAAAAAAGTATTACACTACTACAAGCCCTATAAGGGATTATTTATCGCAGATATGATATGTGCTCTTATCGTTGCACTCTGTGATCTGGTATATCCGAGGATAACACAGGATATCATCAATATTTATATACCAAATAAGCAGATGAAGCTAATTATTGTATGGTGCCTTGCGGTGCTTGGTCTCTATGCGGTAAAGATGGTGCTGAATTATATCATCCAGTACTGGGGACACATGGTGGGTGTAGGCATACAGAGCGATATGCGCCGTGATATGTTTACCCATCTGCAGAAGCTCCCCTTCTCATACTTTGACGAGAATAAGACGGGAAGCATTATGTCAAGGATAACAAACGATCTTTTCAGCATAGCGGAGCTGGCGCATCACTGTCCCGAGGATGTTTTCATCTCTGCCATCATGCTTGTCGGTTCGTTTATCATGCTTGCACAGATAGATGTTCTTTTGACATTGATACTCTTTGCGATAATTCCGATAATAGTTGTCTTTGCGTTTTTTATGCGAAAAAGAATGAAGAATGCGTTCAAGGAATCGAAGGAAACAATGGCTGAGATCAATGCAAATGTTGAGCTGTCCCTGACGGGTATACGTATTGCGAAATCCTATACCGGTGAGAAGCATGAGACAGAACGCTTTGAGGAATCAAATTCACTTTTCCGCGAGGCGAGAAGAAAGAGCTATCGCTATATGGGACAGTTCTTCTCGGGTATGGGATTTCTGACTGATTTTCTCTATCTCGTTGTTCTTTTCTGCGGAGGCCTTTTCTTCTATAACGGAAGAATCGATATAGGTGAATTTGTAGCGTTCTTACTTTACGTTACCATGTTCTTAAAGCCTATAAACAAGCTTGTTGCATTTTTTGAACAGCTTCAGGAGGGTCTTACCGGAATAGAGAGATTCGCTGAGGTCATGGCTGAAGAGGAGGAAAGCGATTCTCCCGATGCCGCAGAGCTTTGTGATGTTAAAGGGGACATAGCCTTTGATAAGGTGACCTTCTCCTATCATAACGAGGACAGGGAAGAGGACACCCTTGTTATTAAGGATCTCTCCCTTGATATAAAGAGCGGCACAAAGGTCGCCCTTGTCGGTCCCAGCGGCGGAGGCAAGACGACTTTGTGTCATTTGATCCCTCGCTTCTACGAGCTGGATGAGGGAAGGATATCGATAGACGGTAAGGATATCACCAAGCTGACTCGCCATTCCCTTCGTGAAAATATCGGTATGGTCGCTCAGGATGTGTTCCTCTTTGGCGGTACTATCCGTGACAATATCGAATACGGACGCCTCGGTGCAACCGACGAGGAGATAATCGAAGCGGCAAAGAAGGCTAATATACATGATTATATCATGACTCTCGAAAAAGGCTATGATACCGAGGTCGGTGAACGCGGAGTCAAGCTTTCGGGCGGACAGAAACAGAGGATATCTATTGCGAGGGTATTTCTCAAGAATCCCTCGATCCTTATACTTGATGAGGCAACCAGCGCTCTTGATAACGAGACCGAGATGCTTATTCAGGCAAGTCTTGATGAGCTTTTGGTGGGCAGAACCTCTATCATAGTGGCTCACCGTCTTTCTACTATTAAAAATGCTGATGATATAATCGTTCTGACCAAGGACGGCATCTCGGAGCGAGGCTCTCACGAGGAGCTTCTTGAAAGCAGCGGAATATACGCAAGGCTGTATAAATATCAGTTCAGAGAGTGAGGTTCCTATGAATAAGATAATTTCGTTTATCCTTGTGATAACGACACTTATGTCCTGTATGATCTTTTCCTCCTCTGCGGCAAAGATCGGAGATTTAAAGGATATAAATGAAAATACAGAGAATTATGAGGCTATAAAATGGGTTGTGGATAACGGATATATGCAGGGAACCTCGGGCGATGAATTTTCTCCCGATATGACCTTGACACGTGCTCAGTTTGCTACCCTTATCGCCAGATATGCCGGGGCAGAGCTGACTTCTTATGAAGGAGAAAGAGCCTTTTCGGACGTGCCGGTGTCCTCGTGGTACGCTTCTGCCTGTGCATGGGCAAAGGACAAGGGTATAATGAACGGAACCGGGGATGGCAGGTTCTCTCCCCACAGTATTATTACACGACAGGAGATAGCCATACTTTTTAAAAATTATGCTGACTTTACGGGTACTATGCTCGAAAAACTTGTTCCCGAGACACGTCTTATGGACAGAGGCTCAAATAAAGCCGCTTCATGGGCGAAGGATGGCATAAGCTTTGCCTACAAAACCCTTATCCTTCCCTTGGACGAAAATGATTGCTTTGCTCCTACCCATAAAATGACAAGATCCGATGCTGCCGCGGCGCTTTATGCCTTTCAGAATGCGGTAGACCGTATTCATGAAAAAAGGGAAAAGAAGGTTGTTGCGTATTATAATCTTGACGGCTATGCCAATCACAAGGAGCTAAAGGATGTGGATATATTAAACGTTCATCCCATCAAGGCTTACGGTGACGGTTATATCGATCAAAGCAAGCTTAATAAAATTGAGACCTTGAAAACCTCTGCTTTGCAATATAATCCCGACCTCAAATTCGTTCTTACCATCCCCGTAAACAGCGGTGCGGATATCGAAAAATGGATGGACAGCTATGCGGATTGTGACGATTTTGCGGATGCGGCAGTGGATATAGTCAGAAGATACGATCTTGACGGTGTAGATTTCGACTATGAGTTTCCGACGGGCAATCTTCCCCAGAAGAATCTTCATTATTTTCTTGATGCGCTTCGTGAAAAAATGAATGCTCTCGGAACCGGTAAAGATTATATTGTCAGCATGGCTATAGCCGGCGGAAGTTGGTCCTTTACTCTCTTTCAGGATCTCGGTGAGCTTCAGCATCACCTCGATTATTTTAACTTCATGGATTATGACCTGAGGAGCGAAGCACCATGGCCGACTACCTATAATCACTGTGCGCCCTACGACAGTATATATCCTAATGCAAGCACATATTCCGACGTTGTTCTTTCTCTTGAAGCGGGAGTTCAGCGAGAGAAGATAATCTTAGGCTGTGGTATGTACACCCAGGACTGGGACAGCGTAGCTACCTCCTCTACTGTGGGTATATATGTGTCCGCACATCCGAATAATGCCGCACCAACTTATTACAATGTTTATCGAAACTGGGTCAACTACGATATGCTGGATGCGGGAACTCCTATGCCCTCGAATAACGGCTATTATCCCCATTGGGACGATACTGCCAAGGCACTTAGTTTTTACAATCCCCATACAAGAAAGTTCATGAGCGGTGATGATGACCGTTCTGTTGAGGAAAAGTGTAAAATGGTTGTGGCGGATAATCTCGGAGGGCTGATGTTCTTCGACTACACCTTCACCGCAGGCGCAAGAGACTGGCTTGGCATGGAGGTTAAGCTCTTTGAAAAGACTCAGAGCTGGCTCCAAAATGAAAATACATGAACAATATTTTATCATTGATAACATATTATTAACATTTTTCTGTTATAATACACTTAACTATCAATACCGTAAGGAGAACAAATATGAAGAAGTTCAGATCGATACTTTCTCTTATTCTTGCCCTTGCTACACTTATGTCCTGCATGGTAATCAGCGTTAATGCAGCTTCCTTCTCGGATCTTAAGGATATCGACAAGAATGCAGACTACTATGAGGCAGTAGAATGGGCATTTGCGAAGGGCTTTATGACTGGTACCTCAAATACCACCTTTGCTCCCGAAAAGACACTTACAAGAGCAGAATTTGCTACCTTTATTGCAAGATTTGCAGGGGCTGACCTTTCTGAATACAAGAATCAGAGGGTGTTCAGCGATGTTAATCCCACCTCTTGGTGCGGCCCTACTATTGCTTGGGCAAGCGCTAACAAGGTTATGAACGGTACAGGTAACGGTAAGTTCTCTCCCAACACCGTTATTACCCGTCAGGAGATAGCAGTTCTCTTTAACAACTATATTAATTTTAAGGGTATAATCCTTGAGAAGCTCGTTCCCGAAACCAGACTCATGGACAGAGGCTCCAAGAGATGTGCAAGCTGGGCTCAGGATGCGGTTATCAACGCATATAAGACAAATGTTCTTCCTCTCGACGAGAACGATTGCTTCAATCCTACAGTTCAGATGACCAGAGCAGAAGCTGCAATGGCGCTCTTTGCACTTAATACCTCTATAGAGAGACTTTCCGCCGAGCGTGAGCCTCTTGTGGTTGCTTATTTTGAGGTTTCCAACGGAACGACCTTCGATGAGTTAAAGGACGTTGATGTTGTTAATCTTCAGCCCTTTAAGGCAGATGGTGCAAACAAGGAGCTTCTTACACATAACAAGAACAGAATTCCCGTAATCAAGAAGGCAATCGAGGTTGCTAATATCAATCCCGATCTTAAGTATGTTCTTACCGTTCCCGTAAACAGCGGTCCCGACGTTGAGCAGTGGATGGACTCCTATGCAGAATGTGATGATTTTGCAGACGAGGTGGTTAAGATCATCAAGGAGTATGATCTTGACGGGTTCGATTTTGACTATGAGTTCCCCTCCGGAAACCTTCCTCAGAAGAATCTCCATTACTTCCTTACAACCGTAAGACAAAAGCTTAATGCTCTCGGCACAGGTAAGGATTATATCGTAAGTATGGCTATCGCAGGCGGTACATGGTCCGGATCGCTCTTCCAGGATCTCGGTGAGTTGCAGCATTATGTAGATTACCTTAACTACATGGACTATGACCTCCATTCCGAAAAGGACATTACCTACGATCACGCAGCGGTTTACGATTCTATCTATCCTAACGGCTCTACCTATGCAGATGCTATTATGTCCATTAATGCAGGTATGCAGCGTGAGAAGATCATCCTCGGTGCAGGTGTTTATTCTCAGAACTGGCATAACGTACAGGTTGCGGCAGGCAGCAAGGTTGGTTTACACTGCGTAGGTACACATAATGACGAGAAGCCTATCTATTACAATTCCTACAGAGCGTGGATCGATTATGAAAAGATCGATGCGGGTATTGAGTACAGCGTAGGCGGTTGGTATCCTCATATTAATGAGACCTCCGGTTCTCTCAGCTTTTTCAATCCCTCCACTAAGGAATTTATAAGCGGTGACGACGACCGTTCAATCGAGAAAAAGTGCGGTATTATAACCGACCTCAATCTCGGCGGTATCATGTATTTCGACTATACTCAGGCTGCGGGTGCATACGATTATGCAGATCCCGGTGAAAAGGCAGAGCGAGTATGGATCTTTGAGAAAACCGCAGGATGGCTCGGCAAGGAAATTGCTCCCCGTCCCGAAATCGAAGAATAATTTAAAACCAAAATCAAAAGGCATCCTGACGGGTGCCTTTTTGTTATATATTTGTTATTAAAAATTCTCTGTAGCTCTGCGCCGCTTCCTTTGTAAGATCACAATGACCGTGGTCGGGAAGCAGAATATACTCCACATCCCTGCCAAGCTCTCTCATCCTCTTAACAAAGACTTCGGAATGCTTGGTGAAGCTGACCTCATCGTCCTTATCTGTGGAGAGGATAAGATATTTTATGTCGGGCATATTTTCCGCCTGGTGAAGCGGTGAAGCGGTAAGAAGCGCCTCATTCAGGGGCATATCATATCCGCCGTATGCGGCATACAGAGTTCTCGGTGTATCCTCTCTTTCGTCATAATGATAGAGAAGATCACATACGGGGCATATTACGGCGCAGACCTTGGGGGTGTATTTGGCATATCTTGTGTATATAAGACCTGCCAGACCGCCCATACTCAGGCCGCTTGCACCTATAGAAAGGATTTTGCCGTATTTATCAAAAAATGCCTCGGTCAGCTCGTCAATCATATTTATCGAAGCACGGTTCATCCAATTCCAGGGACCGTAGAAGGGACGACAGTATATTATTCCTTTTTCGGCACACATATAGCTTAGCTTGGAGTGAGGTATAGTCATTGATATACCATCATTAAGTCCGTGAAATTCATAGAGAACGGCTATAGGTTCTACTGTCAGCAGCTCCTCGTTTGTGTAAGCGAATTTACTTATATTATGCTTTGTAATGGGATTCATTTCGACAACTCCTTAATATTATATGTAAGAATTATAACAGAGCCATAAAAGTCTGTCAATATCTCTTGAAACTTGTCAAGGATTTAACAAGAAAATGTACAATGTGTAAAATCATTCAAATTCACAGAAAAATTAGAAATTTATTGTTGATTAAATTATAATAATATGTTAGAATTAGAATCGCGTGAATTATGAAAAAATTTTTATTATAGGAGAAATAGCCAAATGATGTACAACAAGAAGACTATTGAAGACATTGAAGTTAAGGGCAAGAGAGTCCTTGCAAGATGTGATTTCAACGTACCCCTCAAGGATGGCGTTATCACAGATGATAAGAGAATCAGAGAAGCACTTCCCACTATTAAATATCTCGCAGACAACGGCGCAAAGGTAATTCTTTGCTCTCACATGGGTCGTCCCAAGGGTGAGTTCAAGCCTGAGTTCTCCCTCGCTCCCGTAGCAGCTCGTCTTTCCGAAATGCTCGGCCGCGAAGTAGCTCTCGCTAAGGATGTTGTAGGTGAAGATGCACAGGCTAAGGCTGCTGCTCTTAGCGAAGGCGATGTAATGCTCATCGAGAACGTTCGTTTCCACAAGGAAGAGACAAAGAACGATCCTGACTTTGCAAAGGCACTCGCTTCCATGGCAGATATCTTTGTAAACGATGCGTTCGGTACTGCTCACCGTGCACACGCTTCTACAGCAGGCGTTGCTGATTACCTTCCTGCAGTATGCGGTTACCTCATTCAGAAGGAAATTTCCATCATGGGCGGCGCTCTTTCCGAGCCCAAGAGACCCTTCGTTGCTATCCTCGGCGGTGCTAAGGTTTCCGATAAGATCGGTGTTATCAAGAACCTCATCAACAAGGTTGATACACTTATCGTAGGCGGCGGTATGGCTTACACCTTCTTCAAGGCTAACGGTTACCAGATCGGTACCTCCATCTGTGAGGACGACAAGGTAGAGCTTGCTAAGGAGCTTCAGGAGGAGGCTAAGGCTAAGGGCGTTAACTTCCTTATCCCCATTGATAACAGATGCGGTGATGCTTATGATCCCAACTGTAACGATCTGCTCGTTGATTCCGACAATATTCCCGAAGGTTATATGGGTCTTGATATCGGTCCCAAGACCGAGGCCCTCTTCGCTGACGCTATCAAGTCTGCAGGTACTGTAGTATGGAACGGTCCTATGGGTGTTTCCGAATGGGAAAAGTTCGCTTCCGGTACCCGTGCAGTTGCTACTGCAGTTGCTGAGAGCGGCGCAATCTCCATCATCGGTGGTGGTGACTCTGCTGCAGCTATCAACACTCTCGGCTTCGCTGACAAGATGACTCACATCTCAACAGGCGGCGGCGCATCCCTTGAATTCCTCGAAGGTCTTGAGCTTCCCGGTATCGCTTGTCTCCAGGACAAACAGTAATTAAATAATAACAGGGTATGGCACAAGCCGTACCCATTCATTTAACATTCTAAAATACATTCTGAACGGAGAAATAAAAATGAATCAGGCTAAAAGAAGAACAGTTATAGCAGGAAACTGGAAGATGAACATGACTCCCTCCCAGACAACTGCACTTATAAATGAAATGAAGACCACTCTTCCCGCAGAACCCGCTTGTGACGTTGTACTTTGCGTACCCTTCGTTGATATCGCGGCTGCTAAGGCTGCTGCAGAGGGTTCTGTAATCAAGGTTGGTGCAGAAAACGTGCATTTCGAGGCTAAAGGTGCTTACACCGGCGAGATCTCTGCAGAAATGCTCGTAGAGTGCGGTGTTGAGTACGTTATCGTAGGTCACAGCGAACGCCGTCAGTATTTCGGTGAAACAGACGAAACAGTAAACAAGAGACTCCTTGCAGGTGTTAATGCAGGTCTCACCGTTATCCTCTGCGTAGGCGAGCTTTTAGCTGAGCGTGAGCAGGGTATCACTGCTGAGGTTGTTGCGAAGCAGACCAAGGTTGCTCTTCTCGGTGTTGACTCTGATATGCTTAAGAAGGTTATCATTGCTTATGAGCCTGTATGGGCTATCGGTACAGGTAAGACTGCTACAAGCGATCAGGCTGACGAGGTTTGCGGTATCATCCGTGACGTTCTCGCTGCAAAGTACGGCGCTGATGTTGCTGAGTCTGTTACTATTCAGTATGGCGGTTCTATGAACGCTGCTAACGCTAAGGAGCTTCTCTCCAAGGTTAACGTTGACGGCGGTCTTATCGGCGGTGCATCTCTCAAGGCTGCTGATTTCGCAACCATCGTAGAAGCATCCAACCAGTAAGGCGGGGAGCCCCCGCTGGCAAGAATCGGGTATGAAGTTAGCTGCAGTTAACAGTTCAGTGCCCGAGGTTAAGTTTAATAGTAAAGCGAGTGGTGGAAGCCACTCGCTTTTTGTTTGGTATAGAAGGGGAGCCCCCACTGGCAAGAATCGGGTATGAAGTTAGCTGCAGTTTACAGTTCAGTGCCCGAGGTTAAGTTTAATAGTAAAGCGAGTGGTGAAAACCACTCGCTTTTTGTTTGGTATAGAAGGGGAGCCCCCGCGGGCAAGCTTCGGGTGTGTAGTTAGTATGAATTTATAGTTCAGTGCCCGAGGTTAAGTTTAATAGTAAAGCGAGTGGTGGAAGCCACTAGCTTTTGTAGTTATTAACTATATTGTAACTAATTTCAATCCCAA
>SVTI01000032.1 GCA_015063855.1 Oscillospiraceae bacterium | reverse complement strand
AACATTCCATGGAACAGGAGCTTCCAATACTCGGTCTTTATGATATAGATATGGAAATGGATACGTCGAACGAAGAGAATCCTACAATCTCCGAAATGACATCCTTTGCACTTGATAAACTTTCTACGGACGAAAACGGATTCTTCCTTATGGTTGAGGGTTCACAAATCGACACTTATAGTCACAAAACCTCTCTTACCGATGCGGCTATTGAATGCTATGAATTTGACCGTGCAGTTGCTACAGTTCTTGATTTTATCGCAGATAATCCCGATACAGTTCTCATTATAACAGCTGATCATGAGACAGGTGGAATATTCAGACCCTGCGAAATAAACGATGAAACAGCCTCTTCAACCTTCTACACAAGCGGCCAGCATTCCTCCAGAACAGTACCTGTATACGCTGTTGGTTACGATGTCGAAAAGCTCGATAGGCTCAACGAAAATGTTGACCTGGCAATCTTTGTTGCAGAACTCTTAGGAGAGAAAAATTTTGGTACCAAGAGCTCAAATAAACAGATAATTGAGAATACTGACGCAGATGACAGAGAAGCTATTATTCAACGCAACGAATTCGCTGTTGATACCGGTAACGGTATAAGCTTTGTTCTTGATGAAGTTAATGATGCCCTCAGAGTACCGGTTATTAACGCTGAAGATATCAAGAATGCAAGAGTGTTGAACGTTGTATTTACCAATCTCGGAGAAGAATATTTAACGGTTCCCACACTCAGAATAGACGGCTGGGAGATGATACCCGCGACAGAATTTATTAAACCCGGTAAAACGATTACTGTATCGTATATACTTTATAATAATCTTTGGGACGATCATCTCTTTGCCGAGCTTGACCACTTTACATTTATTAAAACAGACCCGATATTCAGCTTTGATCCCACTGAAACTCATATACTTATGGGCGATATATTTGTTACAGACAGAGGACTTGCAGATTAAGTTTAATATTAAAAGAAGCTATCAAATGATAGCTTCTTTTTCTTTATTCATATTGATCTAAATGATAAATTGTATAATCAACAATATCACCGTTATCATCGGTTGATACACTACCGTCCTTTAAACTTATAAAGGGAACATATTCCGTAACAGTTCCTTTGGAATCGGTAATTTCGATCTTGAGATTAGGAATAATATCGCTGACATTACCGCAAAGAACTATTGATGACGCTGAATCATCTGAATATATCTCACGGTAATATTCATCTGTATCATTAAAAATAAATTCGCTTACAGTAATTTTTGTATCAGTTTCAGCAAATACAAGGTAATAAAATTCACTGCCAGCAGAACGGACTATATCCTCTTCCTTGATGTTTTCAAGGAAGGGATAATGTTTAGTATATCCGTTTTGTTTAAGCTCATTTACAAGAGCAATTGCAGTATTGTCAGTATTATAGTAATTACCGAGATAAATTACAGCAGCTTTGTGCCCATTTCGGATGAGCTCCTGACTAATTCAGAGGTTTTCGAACTTGTGAAAATATTTAACAAAAGCCGCACAGGGAATATTCTCAGAATTACTGAGAGTAGCCCATGTTGGGAATGTGGAATCGGTAGCTCTGTGATAACGTACACCGTCAATACGAGCATCTGCAGTTACCGTAACAGTATCATTGGCTGTAATCTGTGCACCACTTGCCTCGATCCATTCGCCGTTTACAAGAACCTCAAGTCCCCAGATGCCTATACCTTCCTCATCATGGTTTACAAGACCGTCACCAACATGATCAAACTTAAGATCAACGGTAGTGAAGGTGTTGTCAGTAAAGTTTTCGGAAACGAATATGGGACCTGCTACATAGTCGATATCATATTTACTGTCATAGTTTCCGGTAGCGAGAACCATTTTGCTAAGTCTCATTGCCTGCTTGTGCTTAATATAGGGATGGATGTTGTTTTCCCAGTAGAAATCATTGAAGAAATCACCTGAGGAAACAAGATAGAAATCATCGAGCATTGTTGGGATCTTGCCCTGCTCAGTTCTTACAGAACCTGTAGAGATATAAGCCTGATTGGGACTTGTACCCTTGAAGCAGGAGGGGAACTCGATCATATAAACAGGGAAGTCATCGTTGCCCATTACGGATCTGTAGTACTGCATAAGCTCGGTAAACTGATCAGCAAATGTTGATGTGCCAACACCTCTGTACTCCTCAGTAGTTGTCCAGTCGGACTCACCCTGATACCACCAGATACCTGCTGTAGAGAAGTTGATAAGAGGATAGAGCTGCTGATTATATGCCATTCTGGAGGTAAGAGCATTACTTGTGATCAAGGGAAGATATCCTGTTTCCTCGGTGGTTACATCTGTAATCGCCCAGTAGTGGATACCTGTCTTTTCGTCAACGATCTCTGTGCCCCACTTGTCGGCAAGCTCATTGGGAGCAAATGCGATAAGAGGAAATCCTGATGCATCAATTTCGATAACACCGATCGGAACGTCGGTTTCATTAGACATTTCGTATGCTGTGATATATCCAAGAGCAGAGAAAATATATGTATCTGCGGGATTACCTGCAAGCATTTCGTTAATATAGTTCTTGTGGAATGCAGTTTCAACCTCAGCTACCGTCTGCCAACCGCTCCAAACCTCTGCGTCATTGTAGAGAGTAGTTGTACCCGGAGCACGATCTCCTACGTTAAATCTGTGATACTGGTTGGAATTGCGGAAGAAACGAAGATTCTTAGTGTGATCAAATTCGATTTGATACTCATGAGTAAGCTTCTTTCTTTCAAGATCCTCAGCAAGATTTCTGATGCTGTAATATACGTTTGACTGACCGATTACGTAATACACATCTCCAAAGAGAACGTTGTTAAATACGATATCATCACCTGCGGATTTAACAGTAATAACTGTCGGTTCTGTAGAATAGGGGAATGTTTCTGCAAATACAGCCTTCCACTCTCCGTTTTCAACTACAGCTTCTGCCTTCTTACCGTTGATCTCAACAACTACAGACTTGCCGTTTTCACTGTCGGGAGCCCAACCCCATACAGAGCACTTTTCATCTCTCTGGAGCATCATATCGTCGGTAAACGCACCCGACACTGTAACACCGGTTGCAAGCTCTTTTGTGTTTTCGGAGGTGAGCTTATCAAATCTTTCGATTATAGCGGCAAGCTCAGCTCTTGTGGCGGTCTTCTTGGGCATAAGATTATTGTTACTACCGGTGAGAATGCCTTCTGCTACGTTCCATGCCATAGCTTTCTTAGCCCATGAGGATACTGTTGTAACATCCTTAAAGGAATCAATTACTGCAGTATCGACAGTAGAATTATCAACACCTGCGAATGCGGCATAGTTATACATAAACTGTGCAAGCTGTTCGCGTGTAACCGCCTTTTTAGGCTCAAAAGTACCCTTATCGGTACCTGAAGTTACGTTATTCTGTTTCGCCCATTCAATTGCAGGTGCAAACCAGTCGGTTGTTTTAACATCGGGGAAGGATGTTTTACCTGCGTAGTCGCTTGAATTATACTCGGACATATTAGCAAGCACCTGAGCAACCTGAGAACGGTCTACGGTCATGTTGGGAGCGAAGGTTGTAGACGAGCTTCCGTTCATGAGCTTTTCTGCATAGCAGTAATTTACCGATTCAGTGTACCAAGAATTATCGGGTACATCGGTAAAGGGGGTATTGTTTGCCGCACTTGTAGCTACAAGCATAACGGTTAACAACGCCATAACCAATGCCATTAATGAAAGTAATTTTTTCATTGTTTTTCTCCTTATATTTAATATTTTTAATTATCAAACCTCAAAAGCCCAGTTTCCGTTCTTGAAAATCTGAACCTTACTTCCGTCACGGAGTATAGCTTCTATATCAAGGTCCTCTGAGCCGATCATGAAATCTACGTGAATCATGGAATCATTGATCCCCATTTCTCGAAGCTCTGTAAGACTTTTATCTGCATAACCCTTGATAGTGTTGGTGAAGCCCTCACCCATAGCAAGGTGGCAACTTGCATTTTCATCAAAGAGTGTGTTATAGAAGGTAAGTCCTGAATTAGAGATTGGCGAATCATAAGGGACAAGTGCGCATTCACCAAGGTATGCGGCACCTTCATCCATATTAAGCATTTCTCCTAATAGGCTTTCGTTCTTTTCAGCACCCCATTTAACAGCCTTGCCGTCCTTAAATTCAATATAGAAATTATCAATTATTTCACCACGGTAGGAAAGGGGCTTTGTTGAATATACGATTCCTTTGGCAACACCCTTCTTAGGCGAAATAAACACTTCTTCCGAGGGAATATTAGCGTTAAAGGTAAAACCTTGTAAGCTTTCCTCACATCCGCCCATAAATACTGCTTCAGGGATCATACCTACCGTAAGATCGGTACCTTTGGCTGAGGTGTAATGAAGCTTATCTATACCGAGAGAATTAAGATATTCACATCGCTTTGCAAGATCTGCATTGTGTGATTTCCATTGCTCGATGGGGTCTTTGTCAGCTCTTGAAGTGTAAAGGATCGCTTCCCAAAGTTTTTCGACAGCCTGTCTCTTTGAAAGCTCAGGGAACATTTTCTTTGCCCATTTTACACCGGGAACTGCGGCAATACACCACTGATATTTGTTGTCCATTTCATCTCTGTAGGGCTTAATAATCTTATATCTGCCCTGAGAACCCTTGGACATCTTTTCCTGATTTATTCCTGCCAAGCCATCCGGATCCTCGGAGAGAAGATATATCATGCAAGGAAGTACCTCACAACGGTGTTTAAGTTTTTCCTCCTCCCATTTTTCAACAGTGGAGAGCTTTTTAACCGTCTGATATTTAACGTGAAGCTTGGTAAGAGGCTGATGCTCAAACTGAACCGTAACCTTGGAAGCCTTGCATTTATAGCATTCTGCAACGAGCATTTCTACAAATTCGGGCTGGTCAAGCTCTGCGATTATCATCACTTCCTGGCCCTTTTGGATGTTAACGCCCATTTTTGCAATGAGACGAGCATATTCGCGTAAAACTGTTTTTTTCATTATATAGGAATCTTCCTTTAAATAAGATTTAATGCCTGCTCGATATCTTCGATTATATCATCTGCATTTTCGATACCGACAGAAAGACGAATGAGATCGGGAGTGGTTCCGCACTCTATAAGCTGTTCGTCGTTCATCTGACGGTGTGTTGTGCTTGCAGGATGAAGCAAGCATGTTTTGGCATCAGCAACGTGGGTTGCAACGGTACAAAGCTTTAAGGAATCCATAAATACCGTTGCCGATTCGCGTCCGCCCTTAACACCAAAGGAAATTACACCGCTTGAGCCGTTGGGAAGATATTTTTTAGCAAGATCGTAATATTTATTATTTTCAAGACCGGGATAGTTTACCCATGTGATCTTGTCGTTGGATTCAAGATATTTAGCAATCTTTTCTGCGTTTTTACAATGTCTTTCAACTCTTACGTGCAAGGTTTCAAGTCCTATATTCAAAAGAAATGCATTCATCGCGGAGGGAATTGAACCAAGGTCACGCATAAGCTGTGCGGTAAGCTTGGTGATATATGCGCCCTTACCGAATTGTTCTGTATAGCTGATTCCGTGGTAGGATGGATCAGGATCAACAATACATGCGAATTTTTCAGGATATTCAGACCAATTGAAGTTTCCGCTATCAACTACAACACCGCCAACAACGGTTGCGTGTCCGTCCATATACTTGGAGGTGGAATGAGTAACGATATCGGCACCAAATTCAAAGGGTCTACAATTGATAGGAGTAGGGAAGGTATTATCAACGATAAGGGGAATACCGTTATCGTGAGCGGCCTTTGCAAAGGTCTCTATATCAAGTATTGCAAGGGAGGGATTAGCTAAAACCTCACCGAATACCGCTTTAGTGTTGGGCTTTATAGCCGCACAGATCTCCTCATACGAGGAATCGGGAGCAATGAAGGTAGCATCAATGCCCATTTTTTTCATGGTAACGCTGATGAGGTTAAACGTACCACCGTAGATAGCCGAGGAAGCAACGATATGATCACCGGCACCTGCAATATTAAAAATTGCGTAGAAATTCGCTGCCTGTCCCGAGGAGGTGAGTATAGCTGCAACTCCTCCTTCAAGATCCGCTATCTTTGCGGCAACAGCATCGTTTGTAGGATTTGCAAGGCGGGAGTAAAAATATCCGTCAGCTTTAAGATCAAAAAGATCTCCCATTTCCTTACTTGATTCATACTTAAATGTGGTAGACTGCACTATAGGAAGCATTCTGGGCTCACCGTTTTTAGGGGTGTAACCCGAATGCAGACATTTAGTTTCTATTCTTTTATTACTCATAATTATCCCTTCTTCGCAAAGCTGTCCTTAAGGCCAACTATAAGATTGAATGTGTTTTCGTTCTTTGTATCCTTTACAAAGTAACCGTTACGAACAAACTGGAACTTATCACCGGGCTGTGCATCAGCAAGAGCAGGCTCAACCATGCAGTTCTCAAGCTTGGTTACAGAATTGATATTGAGGTAATCGTCATAGGTTTTATCCTCGGGAATATCACCTGTATTTTCGATATCGAAGAGTTTATCATAGAGCATAACGGTTGTAGGCTGTGCATATTTAGCACTTAACCAATGGATTGTACCCTTTACCTTACGGTCGGGCTTACCTGTGCCTGTTTCGATATCAGCGGTACAACGAAGCTCTTTTATAGAACCGTCTTCATTCTTTATTATCTCGTCAAGCTTGATAATATATGCACCCATAAGACGAACTTCACCATCAGGCTTAAGTCTGAAGAACTTAGGCGGAGGAACCTCTGCAAAGTCGGATTCGTCGATATAAAGCTCACGGGTAAAGGGAACCTGACGAACACCGGCATTCTCATCATTGGGGTTATTGGAAATTTCAAAATATTCTGTCTTATCCTCGGGATAGTTGGTAACTACAACCTTGATAGGCTTGGTAACCGCAATACGACGAAGCGCAGTCATATTAAGGTCCTCACGAACACAGTGCTCAAGAAGCTCCATATCCATAAGAGAATAGTTCTTTGCGATACCTGCACGGCGAACAAAGTCAAAGATCGCATTAGGGCTGTAGCCACGTCTTCTTAAACCGCAGATAGTAGGCATACGGGGGTCGTCCCAGCCGTCAACAAGTCCTGTTTCAACAAGCTTACGGAGGTATCTCTTACTCATAACTGTATGAGTTACATTAAGTCTTGCGAACTCATACTGATTAGGTCTGGGGTCGAAGCCGCCGATATTCTCGATAACCCAGTCATAGAGAGGTCTGTGATTTTCAAATTCAATCGAGCAGAGCGAGTATGTGATACCCTCAAGAGCATCCTGAATAGGATGGGCGAAGTCATAGAGGGGATAGATGCACCACTTGTCACCCTGACGGTGATGGCTTGTGTGAAGAATACGGTAGATAGCAGGGTCTCTCATGTTCATGTTGGGAGATGCCATGTCGATCTTGGCACGAAGGGTTCTTGCGCCGTCTTCAAATTCACCGTTCTTCATTCTCTCAAAAAGATCGAGGTTTTCCTCGACAGATCTGTTTCTGTAGGGGCTGTCCTTACCGGGCTCGGTAAGTGTACCTCTGTATTCTCTCATCTCGTCGGGAGAAAGATCACAAACATATGCCTTGCCGTCCTTGATGAGCTTAACTGCATATTCATAGCATTTACCGAAATAATCGGAGCCGTAGAACACACCGCCTGTAGGCTCACATCCGAGCCATTTAAGATCCTCATAGATAGATTCAACGTATTCGTCATCTTCCTTAGAGGGGTTGGTGTCATCATAGCGGAGGTTAAAGAGACCACCGTACTTCTTTGCTGTCATGGAGTTGATCCATATAGCCTTAGCAGAGCCGATATGGAGATAGCCGTTAGGCTCGGGAGGGAAACGGGTATGCACCGTATTCTTAACACCCTCAGCCAGATCCTTGTCGATTATATCATGAATAAAATTTGATGTGCTTAAAATCTCTTCCATCATTGTCACCTCATATATTTGCTATTGCGTTGTTGATTCTTGCAAGTGAACGTTCCTTGCCGAGTATATTCATTACTTCGTACATATCGGGAGAATTGGTCTTACCTGTAAGCGCAATTCTCACAAACATACTGATATCACCTACATGACCCTTATAGTCATCGGGATTTTTCTTATAGAGCTTGGTCTCGGGAGCAAAGCCTAAAGCATCTGCGATAGCCTTGAGCTTATTGAACCACTCGTTAGCATCGTCGTTTTCGTTGTATGTTTCAACAAACATTGTAAGCGCTTTCTTGATATCATCCTTATCGAAGGTCTCGGGATACTGCGCCTCAACCTTGTAGAGCTCATCATAGAAGAGACCTACATAGGGGCGAACATCCTTCCAGATGCAAAGGTCCTTACGGGGTTTAGCTGTGCCTCTGCCGATAGAGAGGATTCTCTTAGCATAATCTTCGTCAGCGGTAAAGAGGTTATAGAGCTCCTCGTCGTATTCCTTTGCCCACTTAACGATCTCACAGTAAACCTCATCTGCACTCATGTGTGCGATGGTGTTCTTTGAGATATCATTGAGCTTATCGAAATCAAAGAGAGAACCTGATGCGCTCATCTTCTTAATAGAGAATGCAAATTCATCCATATCAGCCTTGGGATTAGCCGCTCTCCATTCCTCATAGTTGGAATTAAGAAGGGTCATAACGTATTCCTTAACAGACTTTGCGGGATAGCCCTCGGAAACGTAGTAAGAAAGTCCTGCACCGAGGTCACGCTTTGAGAGCTTCTTCTTTGAACCTCCCTCCATCTTCATAAGCTGTGAGATGTGAAGATACTTGGGAATCTTAAAGCCAAGCGCTCTAAAAAGTTGAACATGGAAGGGAAGGCTGGGAAGCCATTCCTCACCTCTTACAACGTGTGTTGTGTACATGAGATGATCGTCAACTGCGTGTGCAAAGTGATATGTGGGAATACCGTCACTCTTTAAGAGCACGTGGTCAATATCGTTTTCGGTGATCTCGATCGCACCCTTGATAAGGTCGGTAAACTTGATCTTGTTCTCTATATTACCCTCTGAACGGAAACGAAGCACGAAGGGAAGACCTGCATCAATCTTTTCCTTAACGGTTTCAAGGGAAGCATCACGGTACTTAGCCCATCTGCCGTAGTAACCGGGATTAGCTTTAAGTGCTTCCTGCTCCTCACGGATAGCGGTAAGCTCCTCTTCGGTACAGAAGCAAGGGTAAGCCTTACCCTCTTCCACAAGCTTCTTTGCATAGGTCTGATAAATTTCAGCTCTCTTGGACTGACGGTAGGGGCCGTAGTTACCCTTCTCACCGCCTGCGCAGATACCCTCGTCGAAGAAAATGCCGTAGGAAGCATAGGAGTTTATGATATCCATATCAGCACCCTCAACCTCACGCTTGGCATCGGTATCCTCAATACGGAGGTAGAAAACACCGCCGCTCTGGTGAGCAAGTCTTTCACCAACCATTGTGGGAAAAAGGCTGCCGAAGTGAACGAAGCCTGTGGGGCTGGGAGCAAATCTTGTTACCTTTGCGCCCTCGGGAAGCTCACGGGGAGGGAACATAGCCTCAATATCCTCGGGAGTCTTGGTGATATGGGGGAATAATAATTCGCTTAATGCTTTGTAGTCCATCTTTTTATCCTCATCTCATGTATAAATTGTATTCTTTTTCGTATGATAGCTTTGAAGAAGCTCCGTGGCCGGGATATATCTTATAGTCAGTATCCAGAGCCTTTATTCTTTCAAGGGATGACAGTATCGTCTGATAGTCACCGCCGTAGAAATCGTATCTGCCGATGCTTCCGCGGAAAAGTGTATCACCGCTGATCATATCAGTACCGATAAGGTAACATACCGAGCCCTTGGTATGACCGGGAGTGTGCATAACCTTGATAGTATGACCGCAGAAGTCTATAGTGTCGTTATCATTCAACAGCACATCTGCCGATCTGCAGGGTGTATGAACTCCTCCGTAGAAGGACATAAGACTCTTATCAACATCTAAAAGAAGCTCGTTGTCTTCCTTACCGATATAGAGCTTTGCGCCTGTATATTCTCTTAATCTCTCAAGAGCCATCATGTGATCGAAGTGGCCGTGGGTAAGGAATATCTTATCAACAGTCAAACCCTTATCGGTAAGCTTCTGTACAATCACATCAAACTCATCTGCAGGATCAACAACTATACATTTTTTGCTGATCTCGTCAATAATGAAATAGCAGTTTGTCTGCATATTTCCGAGTATGAATTTTGCTATTTTCATATATAATTATCCTCATAATCAATAATAAATAATTATATCACAAATATAAATAAATGTCTATATTATTTAACGAAAAAATATAAAAATCAGGCGATATTTTACCGCCTGATTTATAATATACCGTATTCAGTGTTTATTTCACTTTTTCATCATAATTCATGAATATCTGCGTTGCCTGAGATCTGGTAAGACAGAGCTTGGGTACAAAAGAATTAAACTCAACACTTGCAGATCCAAGGAGCTTAATACCTACAGCCCATGAGCAGGATTCATATGCCCATTCACTTATCTCATCTTCATCAATATAGCTTGAAAGATCCGCTCTTACAGATGTATCCAAACCGATTTTTTCAGCATATCTGAAAAAGATAACCGCTAAGGACTCACGTGTCAAGGGTTCGCCAACACCGAATTTTGAATTACCGATACCCAAAACACAGCCCTCGTTTTCTGCCCACATTATATAGGGAGCGTACCAGGATTCGGTATTTACATCAGTGAATTTTGTGGTAGTGTGCTTTGTTAAGTCAGCATTTGCAACTCTTGCGAGAATGGTAACAAACTGCTCACGTGTCAATTTCGCATCGGGCTTGAATTTATTCTCGCCAACACCTATAACATAACCCTTTTCAGAGCAATAGCATACTGCTTCATAATACCAATCGTCTGCGTAAACATCGTCAAAATAAAGCTTAGGAATAATTTCCTTTTCAAGCTCGGTATCACATTCCGTACAGTATCTGACCTTGCTGCCGTTCTCCGTATAGGTTGACTCTGTTATAACCCATTCGCCGGGAGTATGGTCCTTTACCGGAATTATCTGAGCTTCGTTTTCAAAAGCATCGCCGCAAAGTGTGCAATATGTTTCAATCAAGCCCGTTTCGGTACAGGACGGTTCTTTTACGGTTTTGGTTTGCTTTGCATGTGCTGCTTCATCTATAGCAATTTCTTCTGTTATAACATTGTCGCAAACAGAGCATTGTTTTGATTTCTCGCCTTTTTCTGTACAGTTAGCTTCCTTTATTACAGACCATTCATCGGGATAGCTGTGATTATTTGTTGCGGGAATAAGATTTGTTTCAGTAAAGAAACCGCAGGCTGTACAGACATAAGCCTCTACACCGTCTTCACCGCAGTTTGCTTCTTTTGTGATCATCCATACCATTTCGGGGTGCTTACAGCTTGATTCACCCTTCCATTTTGCGGCAGGAAGGTTATTTATCTTATCTATTGTGATATTTGCGGGAATATCGTGTTTACTGTCATCCGTTCCTGTTACACCGATACTGAGATATCCGCTTTTTGCTTCGGTAAGTCCCGAAAGGTCAATGTCCTTCTTTGCATAGGTCATCGAGCTTGTATAAACACTGGTTAAATCAAAACGGTCCTGCTCGGTAATTTCGGGATGAGCGTAGCCGTTTATATCAGCAGAAGGGAAGAATGAAATATCAGTACCTTTATAATAATCGGTGCCGTTGATGTTTACGATATAACCAAGCTCTTCATCGCTTTTTATATTAATGAAAAGACCGTAGCTGAGATCAATACCGTTGAAATTCCCAACTATATTCGGATAATCATCATAGGGATCGGCAGGATTGTTTACTGTGAATTTCCACGCATAACCCGGGAAACCGTCCTTTTCATTTATAAAATGTCCGTCAAAATAAACTATCGTTAAGGTATTTGCTATTTTGGAATCTGAATTATTCACGCCGAAGCTGTTATTTAAATTGATGTAAAGCGCTTTACCTGTTACAGCAGATTCATTGGCATCTCTGACAGGTACACCGTGTTTGAAATCTTCGCTGTTCTTATTTACGGAAATTAAATGGCTGAGTCCGTAAAGCCTTGTATAGTCACCGGTTGTGATCGATTCAAGATCGCAAATAGGATCCTCTGTCCACAGAATACCTATATTATTTGAAATGTAGTGGGGATCATTAGTAAAAACAAAATCATCAAGGCTAATATCTATACTCAAACCGTTAAGGAGTGTTTTGTGATTACTTGTGAGCACAGATGTACCATTCACACCGTTAAAGGTGTCATAATCAGGAACTATCATATCAATGCCGTTATCCGAATTCACCTTGTACTCGAAGCCTTCAGACTTTAAATAACGAATACCGTTATCAGAATAGTAAATAGGATTTTTGGTACGCGATGAATATTTGGAAGCCATAGCATTCCAATTTAAGGACAAATTCTCGTCTAAGGTAAGTGCGCTCGCTCCTATTGCAAGAAATGATGCGAGCATAATAACACTTAGAGCAACCGATAAAATCTTTCTCATAACTCCTCCTGAATAAAATATTTTGTATTAATATTATAACATAAAAAATGAAATTTGTAAATAGCTAACAATTATTATAAAATTATCGTAAAAACACTTTATTATTTAATTTTTTCATGGTACAATAATTCTATATTATATTATGAGGTACAAAAAAATGAAAGCTTACGGTAAAAAAACATGGCTCATAGCCGATAATTACTTAAACTCAAAGTCGCTTAACGACTGGAACAGCCACGAGGCGGTATGTGTACTTAACACATCCGACGTTGATGCAGAGATCAAAATGACACTTTTCTATGAAGATATGGAAAAGAAGGATGACGTCGTTTCCTTCTGCAAGGCGGGAAGAACTCACCACATCCGCATGGATAAAATAAGAGATTCAAAGGGCGAATTACTTATGCGTGACGTACCCTATGCATTACTTATCGAATCAAACACTCCCATAGTTGTACAGTATTCGCGTCTTGACACATCTCGACGTGAGCTTGCACTCATGACAACAATGGCTTATGCTATTGACGAATAACTCTTGACACTTATAGTTTAATATTGTATAATTATAAGAGTATTTAATGTGAGGTAAGCCATGAAAGAGATAGTAGCCCTTCTGCTTTGCGCAGGAAAGGGAAGCCGTATGAATGACGATTCCACCAACAAAGTGTGTATGAATGTCAACGGTATCCCGGCAGTTAAGCGTAGTATCCTCAATATGAAGAAGGCGGGTATAGACCGCTTTGTCTGTGTAGTCGGCCACCGAGCCGAAAAGGTAATGGAGGCTCTCTCTGATATAGAGGGAATCTCATACGCATATCAGCCTAAGCAGAACGGCACAGGTAATGCGGCTTTAATGGGACTTCTTGCTCTTAAAAATCTCGGCTACAAGGGTGCTGTCTTTATCGCTATGGGCGATAAACTTATCTCTTCGGATGTTATCTCACGTCTTATAAATGAATATAATTCCAAGGATATAAAGGCGGCTTTCGCTGTGCAGAAAAAGCCCTATAATCCCGGTGGCGGCAGAATCGCCATGAAGGAAGGTAAGATCTGCGGTATATACGAAATGACCGATTCCTATTCCTTGATACTCGGCTCACTTACAGATAAGAGTGAAGCAAACTTCAGAGCAAAGCTTGACGAGATAGGTGTAAACGAGAAGAAAAAGGAAAAAATTATTTCCTATGCACTTTCACAGGGTGATGCACTTTCTTCCAAGGTCACACTCTGCGGTGAAGAATTCACAGGCTATGATATAGAATCAATGCCCTATGTTAACACCGCAACATATATCGTTGATGCCCTTGAGGCGGTAAACGAGATAGAGAAATTAGGCTCTGACAACGCACAGGGTGAGGTTTATCTTACCGATGCGGTAAATGCGCTGACCGAAAAATACGGCGCTTCGATAATTCCAATTGAAAATAAAGAAGATATGCTCACATTCGCAACACAGGAAGAGTTGAAGGAAGTAAGCGATTACTTTGCTTCTATAGAGAAAGAAACGGAGATTATATGATACGTCTTGCCTCTGAATGGAAACAGTTGTTTTTAGATTGGGATTCTCCTATAAGAGAATTCTTTGAGCTTATATACGGAAACGATCAGACTGCACTCATTGAGGACAGAAAGAACACCCTTCTTATGATGCTTGATGAGTTTATCAACCGTTACGGTGATAAGGAGGCAGTTATAACCCGCTCTCCGGGACGTGTAAACATCCTCGGCAGACATATTGAGCATCGCGGCGGCAGTATCAATGTTATGAGTATTGACCGTGAGACCCTTCTTATCTGCGGCAAGCGTGATGACGATATCGTTAATATGTCAAACGTTGATCCCAAGTTTACGTCAAGCTCCTTCTCGATTGCAGAAACTCTTCATAAGAGCGAAAATGAGAATTGGATAGATTATATAGAGAGTGACGAAATATTAAAGCTCGTTATGGAAACCAAGGGCGAATGGGGAAATTACGTTAAAGCATCCGTTCTCCGCCTCGCTCTTGAATATAAAGATAACGATTTCTGCGGTATGGACATGCTTTTCTGTGGAAACATTCCCATGGCGGCAGGACTTTCCTCCTCATCAAGTATAGTAGTAGCCACTACAGAGGCTCTTGTTGCTCTTAACGAGCTTGAGATCAGGGCAAATGACTTCGTTCACCTCTGCGGCGAGGGAGAATGGTTTGTAGGCTCCCGCGGAGGAGCAGGTGACCATGCAGCAATGAAGTGCGGTAACCGTGATATGATCACTCATCTTGATTTCTGCCCCTTTAAGATAGGCAAAAGCGTAGATTTCCCCACCGATTATAACGTAGTAGTTGCCAACAGCTTCGTAGAGGCCAAAAAAAGCGAAGGTGCAAGAGATAAATTCAACCAAAAGGTTGCTTGCTATGAATTCGGCTTCTGGATGTTCAGAAAGAACAATCCAAAGGTTGCAGACAAGCTACAATATTTAAAGCATATCAATCCCGAACATCTTGGTGTTAATGACGCAGAGATATACCGAATGCTTCTTAACGTACCCGAATACATGACGTTGGAAGAGGTATATTCCGAGCTTCCCGAGTATAAAAAAGAAATAGATAGAATATTAAAGACACATAATGCACCTGATAAATATGAAATCAGAAGTACATTAATGTATGGAATAACCGAATGCCTGCGTGCAAATGTTTGTATCGAGCTTTTGGAAAACAAGGACTACGAAGCCCTCGGACGACTTATGAGTATAAGCCATGACGGTGACAGAGTTGCCAAGGGTAAGAAGGCTTATGATTACTCAGTAACTGACGATTATCTTAACACTCTTATCGAGGATTATAAATTAGGTGACCTCACAGCTGCGCTTTACCGTCAGCCCGGCGGTTACGGATGCTCAACGGTTACCATCGATGCTCTCGTTGACTTTGCACTTTCTATAGACGGTGTTATGGGAGCAGAGTTGTCCGGTGCAGGACTTGGCGGATGTATAATCATCCTTGTCAAGAAGAATGCCACAGAGCATTTGTTAAATCAGTTAAAAAAATATTATTATGATAAAAAATCACTGCCCATGGGCGCACAGGTATATATACCTGTAGCCGGTTCATTGGCATTTTAGCGGAGGACACTATGGAAAACAAAAAAATTCTTTTAACAGGCGGTGCAGGCTATATCGGTTCGCATACTGCAGTAGAACTTCTCAATGATGGCTGGCAGGTTGTTATTGCAGATAATTTCAGCAACAGCTGTCCCGAGGTACTTAACCGTATAGAAGAGCTTACAGGAAAGAAGCCCACCTTCTATGAAATCGACGTATGCGACGAAACAGCTCTTGAGAAGCTCTTTGAGGCAGAAAAGATCGATGCAGTAGTTCACTTTGCAGGCTATAAGGCTGTTGGTGAATCTGTAGCTAAGCCTGAGATGTACTATGACAACAATATCAACTCTACACTCGTTCTTCTTCGTGTTATGAAGAAATACGGTTGCGGTAACCTCGTATTCAGCTCTTCCGCCACAGTTTACGGTATTCCCGAAACAGTACCGCTGGTTGAGACCATGCCTACAGGATGCACAAACCCCTACGGCTGGACAAAGCTCATGAACGAACAGATCTTAACTGACGTTGCGAAGGCTAATCCCGATATGTCTATCGTTCTTCTTCGTTACTTCAATCCCATCGGTGCACACAAGAGCGGTCGTATCGGTGAGAATCCCAACGGCATCCCAAACAACCTTATGCCCTATATCACACAGGTTGCAGTAGGTAAGCTTGATCACCTTAATGTTCTCGGTAATGATTACCCCACACATGACGGTACAGGCGTTCGTGACTACCTCCATGTAGTAGACCTTGCACTCGGTCATCTTGCGGCTCTTCGTTATTCCTTTAAGGAAAAGGGTGTTGATGTATTCAACCTCGGTACAGGTACAGGATACAGCGTTCTCGATATCGTCAAGGCATTCGAGAAGGTAAATGATATCAAGGTTCCTTACGTTATCGCTCCTCGCCGTCCCGGTGACGTAGCAGAGTGCTATGCTGATGCCTCCAAGGCTCTCAACAAACTCGAATGGAAGGCAGTACATACACTTGAGGATATGTGCCGTGACTCCTGGAACTGGCAGAAGAACAATCCTAAGGGTTATTAATATAAAAACGGTGTGAATCTTAATTCACACCGTTAATTTATTATTTAATTATGCGAAGGGATTCTCAGTCTTATAGGGAAGAGAAGCAGGCAGATTGTAGGAAATATCCTCAACGCCGAGAAGCTTAACTATCTCAAAGAGAGTCTTGCCGCAGTTAGCAAATGCAACACCGCTGTGGTGAGGATAGTTCTTCTCAATGAGAACATGACGGTAGAATCTGGGCATTTCGGGAATAGCGATAACGCCGATAGTACCGAAGGAGTGAGAAGGAATATCAAGGGTCTCACCCTGAGCAATGTAGGAGGTAAGTCTGCAGTCTGCAGAGCCCTGAAGTCTGAAGAGAGTTACAGGAGATGTGATAAGGTCACCCTCATTTGTACCTCTGGTGATGAAGGGCTCGCCTTCGGGCTCAAGGTCACGCTTCATAATTCTCTGGTAACCCATGGTAGGCTTCTTGAGGATGCAGGAAGAACCGTTACCGCAATGGAATCCCATGAACATTTCGTTGTTCTTATAGCCCTTAGCCATTTCCTTATAGCTCTCGTAAAGATCCTTGGGAACAGTGTTATTGATATCGAGAAGTGCAGGAGCCTTACCTGTTGCAAGATAGATCATATACTCTGTAAGCACGCCGTAGATATCAACCTCACAGGATACGGGAATACCCTTAGCTGCAAGTCTGCCGTTTACATAGCAGGGAACGATCTTAAATGCGGTCTGGAAGGAGGGCCAACACTTGTTAGCAAAGATAACGTGCTCACAAGCACCTCTGTTTGCCTCTGCCCAGTCAAGAAGAGTGATCTCATACTGTGCAAGCTTAGCAAGTGCATCGGGATATGTAACGTTACCGTTATAGTCAGCCTTCATTTCCTCAACGATTGCAGGGATTCTCTCATCGTTTTCATGCTCGTTGAATGCGCAGAAAAGGTCAAGCTCACTATTCTCCTGAATCTCAACTCCGAGATCGTAGAGAGGCTTAATGGGAGCGTTGCAAGCGATGAAGTCCTGAGGACGGGGACCGAAGGAAATGATCTTAAGAGATGACATACCGATAATAACTCTTGCGATAGGCTCAAACTCTGCAATAGATGCAGCAGTTTCATCTGCGGTACCTACAGGCTCTTCGGGAATAAATACCTTGAGGTTACGAAGCTTCAAGCTGTAGGAAGCGTTGAGCATACCGCAGTAAGCATCACCTCTGCCGTCAAAGAGGTCGCTCATAGACTCTTCAGCAGCTGCACAGAACATCTTAGGACCCTGGAACTTCTGAGCCATCATGGTCTCAGGGGTCTCGGGACCGAAGTTGCCGAGATATACGATAAGTGCATTAACGCCGTTTGCCTTGAGATCATCAAGAGCATTCATAGCGTCATTTTCATTTTCAACAAGAACGGGACAGTTGTAAACATCAACGCCGATCTTATCGCATTCTGCGATAACAGCGTTACGTCTGTTAGTACTGAGCTCCTTAGAGAAACAGCTTCTGCTAACAGCAACAATACCCATCTTTACCTTAACATCGTTAGTAAACATAGTGTTACTCCTTTATATTTTTTAATTTTTTCATTATTTTATTTTTACCTCTGCCGAAATAATCAAACAGAAAGCAAAATTCATTATAGAGGGAGTCATATATATCCTTGTTTTCAAGGTTGGGCTTATATACAACATCCTTTAATTTACCCATCTTTTCTGCGGCTTCAACCACATTATCATAACCGCCTGCAGATTTACCGGCAGCAACCGAGCCGAATATTGCCGCGCCCAACGCCGCCGCCTGAGGCGAACCCGAAACCATAATGTCACAACCGAGAATATCTGCGTACAACTGCATAACAAAGGGATTTTTCTCTGCGATACCGCCTGCAGCATGTATTTCGTTAATTTTAAGACTATACTTTTTATAATTATCTATGATAACTCTTGCACCATAGGCTGTAGCTTCAACCAAAGCTCTGAAAATATCCTCAGGCTTAGTAGAAAGATTCATACCTATAATAGAACCTGAAAGGGAAGAGCCACCCGCGAGTGCTCGGTTACCGTTCCACCAGTCAAGCGCTATAAGTCCGCATTCTCCGGGTCCGAGCTTACTTGCTTTATCAAAGATATATTGCATCTCACTGATCCCGAGAGCATCAGCTTCAAGCTTATAAGAATATGGAAGCATATTCTTAATATACCAGGCAAAGTGATCTCCCATGCAAGCCTGTCCTGCCTCATAGCCGTAATAATCGGGGATCATACCGTCCTTGACATAACCTGCGATCTCCTTGACATCAAGCTCACGCTCATCAAGTGTCATAAAGCAAGCCGAGGTGCCGAGAATAAGAAGCATCTGACCGGGAGAAAGAACTTTAGCCGCAGGAACTGTACAATGACCGTCTATATTACCTACCGCAACTGCAATTCCTTCAATTAAGCCTAGCTTGTCTGCCATATCCTTGGTAAGTACACCTGCTCTTGAACCCAAAGGAAGAACGGGGGCATCAAGCTTTTCGGTAACGAGATTTTCGAGCCTTGGATCTAACTCTGCAAAGAATTCTTTGGGCGGATAGCCTTCAGAAGCATGCCAAAGAGCCTTATAACCGGATGTACAGCTGCTTCTGGTCTGTACTCCCGTTAACTGCCATACTATCCAATCGGCAGCTTCAATAAAGAAATCAGCAGATTCATAAATCTCGGGAGCGTTATCGAGAATGTGCATAACTTTAGGTACAAGCCATTCTGAGGAGATATTACCACCATATCTTTCAATAAACTTCATACCCTTGGCACGTGCAAGGTCTGTCAATCTTTTAGCCTGCAGAGCCGAGGAATGATCCTTCCACAATTTAACATAGGAGCAGGGAACCAAGTTAAATTTTTCATCATAGCAAAGAGGAGTACCGTCTTTATATACCGAAAGCAATGTACAAGATGTAAAATCTACACCCAAGCCAATTATGTCCGATTTATGAACGCCTGATTTTTTGATAACTGCAGGAACACAATACTCGAGAACATCAATATAGTCACGGGGATGCTGAAGGGCATAATCAAGCGGAAGCTTTATATCAGTACCACACAGATATTCATCCATAACTCCGTGTTTATACTCCAGAATCTCGGTAGCAATTTCGTTTCCGTTCGATATATCTACCAGTACGGCACGCCCTGACAATGTTCCGTAATCAATTCCAATGGAATACTTAGCCATAATTTACTCCTTGATACATTTATTTGATTATAACATATTGATATTAATATTACAATAGTTAATTCAAATTAAGCTGATAATTTTATGAAATCAATTATATAAAACTTTAGTTGAATTATATAAAATTTTCGTCATAATTAAATTGATTAAATTGAAAAAAATTAAATATCGATTCATAAAAGCAAATGATATAAAGCACAATCCAAAGGAAATGATTAATACATATAAATATAGGTTGAAATAAAATAAAAAAGATCACATAACCGTAGAATCTAATCAACTTATGATAAATACCGATGATCGAGATTAAATTTCATAAGGAATTTTTCTAAACGTATAAATATATGCAATCAATATTTAAAATCGAAAGGATTTTATAAAAACATATATATACATGTCCAAATGTGTTTAAAACAAAAAATTTTTAAAGATCAAATTCAAAAGGAATTTTATACAACATATAATCTTACAGAAAAGAAAAATAAAAACGAAAACAAAAAAGCAACACCAATTATATAATAAATATAATTTATAACTAATGATACCGTGAGTATACAGTCAAATAAAATATTAAACTTTTATATAAGAGAATACGCATGTTTGCAAGGCAGGATCAGTTATATAAAGAACTCAATATGTCCTCGAATCATGCCCATAAATAAAGTCATCTGCATTTTTAATATGCACACTTCCCTCAATTATATAAAATTTGCATTTTATATAATTGGATATTTTAAATTTAAAGGGGAGCGTTTGACTCCCCCTCCTATTATTAAAACTTAAAATAAAGCTTTACCGTCCCATGCTTCATCAGGCGCAAGATCAAGTATTTTAAGAATAGTGGGCGCAACATCTTTGATATCAACATTCTCAAGAACAGTTCCCGGTTTAAAGTTCTTACCTCTTATCATGATCGGAATAGTTACGTCCCTCTCATCACAATGGTCCCTATCATGACCGCTATGGTCTGAAACAATAATTACCGTTGTATTTTCATCCGCCACACCTTCTACAAGCCTATATATTTCATCCCATACAAATTCGCAGGCTTCAATATATTTATCGCTCATCCAACCAAAGCAGTGACCGTGAGAGTCAATTAAATCGTGGTGGAAGAATGTAAAGCTTGTGAAATTAGTATTCAGATACTCAATCGCTTTATCGGTGAGCTCCTTTGTAGCTTTTTCGATACTTTTATAATAACCGCTGATAAAGCAATCATATGCCATTGTTCCCGGCTTAGCAAGATCTCTCAATTCACCCCAGCTATAGAACATAGCACTTCTTCGGTCTCTGCGATGGAAGATATCGATCATTGACTTAATTTTATTATAATATGCAGGATCGTCATTATCAAAGCATTCGTGTTTCTCGGGATCTACCGATTTAAAGAGCGACACGTGACAAGGCATCGTAATTGCAGGAATAACAGTTTTTGCATCCAACGAATATGCGCAATTTTTCATAAAGTCCTTGGCTTTATCAACAAAATCGATAGCCTTTGAATCCATTCCGTCCGTAACAATAAGTATAACCTTTTGATCGTTAACTATGTTCATATTAATTCTCCTTTAATTTTATCAAAATAAAGCCTTACCGTTCCATTCGGGATCCGAAGGAATACCGAAAAGCTTGGCAACGGTAGGTGCAATATCCATAATTGAAACGTCTTTCAGAGCACTTCCCTTTTCAAAGGACTTCCCTTTTATCATAACAGGTATCAGCGTATCACATTCGTCTCCGTGGTCGTGCTCGTGACCGCAATGATCGGATAGAACAAAAACCGTAGTATTGTCATCTGTATGCTCAAGTACCTTATATATCTCATCCCATATATATTCAACGGCATCGATATATTCATCGCTCAACCAACCGTTGTGATGTCCCATTTCATCTATGAGATCATAGTGCAGGAATATAAAGTCACATATATCCTCTCGTAAAAGCTCAATCGCCTTATCGGTCAGCTTATGCACCGTTTCCTTGTACCCGTACATTTCCTCATTTATATAGCATGAAAAGGCGATATCATTCGGTCTGTTGATATCACGAAGCTGTTCCCAGGAATAAAGCATAGCACATTTAAGATCACGGTGACTGAGCACGTCGCATATAGTCCTGTAGTCCTTATCGGGCTTAGTATAACTATTACTTTTACACTTATGTAACTCGGGCGGTACTGATTTAAAGAGGCTCATGTGACACGGTAGAGTATCGGAGGGCATCACCGATCTTCCCTGCAGAGTTGATGCAGATTCACGAATAAAATTCTCCGCCTTTTCTATACCCTTCAATGCATCAGGATGCATTCCGTCTGTTAAAATTATCAAAACCTTAGTTTTATTGGAAACGTCCATATTATACCTCCGAGTCTGTTTTCTTAATTATATCACAACAACACAAAAAAAGCAAGCCGTACGACTTGCTTTTTGGTGGGGATAATCGGGCTCGAACCAATGACCTCATGCATGTCAAGCATGCGCTCTAACCTGCTGAGCTATACCCCCATATCACTTTTTGTATTATAGCATAATCAGAAAATAAATACAAGTACCTTTTTTAATAAAAACTAATTTGTTTTTACAAATTACAGCATTTTTTATCATAATTTATATTTACAATACAAAAAAAATATGATATACTAAATTTATCTTTGAATTTATTTCTCGGAGGATACAATAAATGAAAGCAATTATAATGGCTGCCGGTAAAGGCACAAGATTACAGGAGCCCGGCAACCCCCAACCTAAGGTTCTTCGCAAAGCAAACGGTCGTCCCCTTCTTGACTACGTTTTTGATGCAATGCCTATGATAGAAAAGAAGGATATAACTGTTGTAACAGGCTTTATGAGTGAGCTTGTTGAAGAAGCATTCAAGGATTACGGTTGTTCCTTCCAGCGTCAGGGTGATGATGCATACGGCACAGGATATGCAGTTATGTGCGGAATTGAAAATGCCAATTTCGATGACTATCACGGCGATATTCTTATCGTTAACGGTGACGCCCCCCTTACCAACCTTTCAACTGTTGAGGGAATTATTGCTCAGCATATAGCAGAAGGAAACCTTGCTACACTTCTCTCCGCCGATACCGCTCTCAAGCTTCCCTACGGACGCATAATCCGTGACGAAAACGGCAACGTTGTTGACATAAGAGAAGAAAAGGATTGCACAGAGGACGAAAAAGCTATTACAGAGCTTAACGTAGGTATGTACGTATTCAATGCAGATGCTCTCCGCGCAGCTCTCAAGGTTATCGACTGTAACAATGCAGCAGGTGAATACTATATCACAGACGTTCCTCCCGCTATTGCAAGAATGGGCAAGAAGGTCAACGCTTATATCACTACTGATGACGATGAGCTTATCGGTGTTAATACACCCGAGGATCTCATTATGGTTGAAAAGATTCTTGATTCAAGAAATAATAAGTAAGAATTTACCTTAGAATATATAAAGAGGTTATAAAATGGAAAAGAATGTAGAATTCCGTAAGGCAATGCGCGGATATAACAAAGAAGACGTAAATAAGTTTATTTCTGATGAAAATATCCGTTTCAATCGTTTGGAAGAATCATACACCAAGAAGATCGATGAAAGAGACAGAGAGATCGGTGAGCTTCTTAACAAGCTGAGCATAGTTACAGCGGCTGAGGAGGAAAACAGAAGACTCAATTCTGTTATAGATTCACTTCACAGCGATATAACCGATCTTAACTGCAAAATAACCGAAAAGGATCTTCTTATCGACGGACTCAGAGATGCAGTTACTCAAGCCAACACACAGATTCAGGCTCTTGAGGAATCTGTTGCCAATATTGAAAGCAGACCCGTTACTGCAGTTGCTGACAATTCCGAGATTGAGCTCTACCGCGAAAAGGCGGAAAGATACGACGCCATATATGAGCAGGTGGACGAGATCCTCAACTTTGCAAAAGAAGAGGCAGAAAAGATCCTTAAAGAAGCAGCGGAGATACGTCTCGCCGCAGAAAAGGCCGAGAGAGCCGCAAAACGTGACGCTCTTGCCATGAAGAATAACGTACGCGGTAAATCCGACTCAATAATCGAAGACTTAAAGAAATCTATCAAACGACAATTAAATTCTATCTCTAAATAACCTCTAAATTTAAATTATTCGTATAAAACCCTCCTTTTTAGCGCATAATACATACAAGCGCCATGTAAGGAGGTTTTTATTATGGACTGCTGTAACAAGAATAAAGCGAACAACTCTATCGAATGCACTGTAACTCAGTGTAAGCATCATTGCGAAAGTGAAAACTACTGTTCTCTCAATAAGATCATGGTAGGAACTCACGAACCCAATCCTACAATGTGTCAATGCACAGATTGTATGTCCTTTGCTGCTAAGAACTGAATAATGGAAACGGCGAAGCAGTAGCTTCGTCGTTTCAGACTGTCGAAAAAGTCGGTCGGACGTGTGAAATTAATAATTATCAAAAGTTTTATTCTCCCAAAAAGATTTTTTAATAATTAACATCTGGTACCCCAAACCAACCGAATAAGCATTCAAAAAGGGC
>SVTI01000118.1 GCA_015063855.1 Oscillospiraceae bacterium | reverse complement strand
GTCTATTGCCAAATTTATATTTTAAATTTGCATGCTTATCGAACATCATCAATGCACTTTTTCCCTTTAAATATCCCATAAAACTTGACACGCTCATTTTTGGTGGTATACTTAATAGTAAGTGCACATGGTCCGGCATCATATGTCCTTCAAGTATCTCTACCCCTTTATACTTGCATAATGTTCTTATTATCTCTTGCAACTCTGCTCGATACTGATTGTATATGATTTTCCTTCTATATTTCGGTATGAACACTATGTGGTACTTACACATCCATTTTGTATGTGTTAAACTATTTGTTTGGTTTGCCATAATTTCTCCTTTCATCGTTGCAATAAGCCTGAACACCTTATTCTACCATGTTAGGAGATTTTTTGGTATAACCCTTGTTATCCACCCGCATAGCAGGTGGTTGTCTGTTTCGCACTTCGTGCTCAACTACCTAAAGGCATAATCAAAACCACCGGCTTAGCCGGTGGTTTCAGACTGTCGAAAAAGTCGGTCGGACGTGTGAAATTAATAATTATCAAAAGTTTTATTCTCCCAAAAAGATTTTTAATAATTAATATTTTATACTCCAAATTAACTGAATAAGCATTCAAAAAGGGCTAAAACATCGAGTTTCAGCCTTTTTTCATTTATAGGAAATTACTACATTTCGTGTAAGTTGTTCGCGCTGTAGAAACAGGCGAAATTGGGTACGGCACTTATCTTTTTTATTTTATTTACTCCTCCATCGAAGCATAGATCATGTCGAGAGCCTCGATAACACGGAGAGCTTGTGTAGCCTTTACAGGAATTTCCTTACCGTTAACAAGAGCATCGGCAAACTCATGGATACAGTGCTTGAACTGCTTTTCCTTCTCAATGGCCGCCTCTACTACCTTGAAATTATACTCGTCATCGGGAAGAATTATATTAAGATTATCACGGTCACGCTCAGCACCGCACTTAGTTCCGTAAACATTTGTAAAGAGAGCCTCCTTTGACACAAATGAGCAGAAGCTTACCTCAAGGGCGATGGACATTCCGTTCTCAAACTTAATAAGAGCAGTTACCATATCCTCGCTTGAAAGCTCATATCTCTTACCGCTTTCGGTCTTGGGAGCGAATTTTCTGTAACCGGAGGCAGAGGCAGAAACAGGCTTAGGAAAGTCTGTTATAAACATTGCAAGATCAAGAAGGTGAACACCGAGATCGCGAAGCACTCCTCCGCAGGCACTCTTATCGTTGTACCAGTTACGGTTAGCGCTCTCACCGTTCTCCCAAACGCCTTCGGGATTTGGAAGCATACCGAGAGGTCTGCGCCAGCCTGTACGGATGTGGTATACCTCACCGAACTTTCCCTCATCAAACATTCTCTTCATTATCTGTGCTGCAGGGATAAAGCGCTGATTCTGTACTATCATCAGCTTACCCTTCGCCTTCTTCTCTGCCTCAATAATGGTTCTCGCCTCTTCAGCAGATACAGCCATAGGCTTCTCAAGCAGAACGTGCTTACCCGCCTCAAGACATTGGATAGTAACGGCAGCGTGGTATTTATTAGGTACGCAAACGCTCACCATATCAAGCTCCGGAAGAGCTGTAAGCATCTCTTCGGCCGACGTATAACCATAGGGGACACCATATTTTTCCTGCATAAATTTAAGTCTTTTTGGATCAGCATCACAGAGGGCAATAAGCTCGGTGTGAGGACAATCAAAAAATGCGGTAATGTGTTTATCTGCGATATACCCACAGCCTATAAGCGCACATTTAAGAATTTTATTCGACATAATTTTTTCTCCTTAAGATATAACATTATATTTTTAAGCTCATATATTGATAATAGCCAAACCGCGATTCTGCGGTTATTGGTTCTGATGAAAGGAAATTGACAAATGATACAAGATTTAAAAATCGGGATCATCGGCTCGGATGTACGTCAGAGCATCGTAGCTCGCGAGCTTGCATCAGCGGGAGCAACGGTGTACGGATACGCTGTCACAGAGGAAGAAGGCATAAATATCTGCAGTTCAGTAAAGAAATGTACCTCCCTTTCAGATATCATTATCCTTGCTCTGCCATACTCCGCAGACTCAAGATATATTAATTGCCCGGACAGCGAAATAAAAATCACAGATTTCTTTAATAGCATAGCAGAAGGCAAGCTTGTACTCGCAGGAAAAACGGACGAATATGCACGCAGACTATGTAATGAAAGAAATATCAAATTGACAGACTACTTTGAGTATGAGGAGTTGACTCTTCTCAATGCAGTACCCACCTGCGAGGGAGCGCTGGAGCTGGCAATGAGAGAGCTTGATATTACCATATTTGATTCAAAATCCCTTGTCCTCGGTTATGGAAGAATAGGAAAAATACTGGCAAATCATCTGGCCATGCTCGGCTCCGATGTTACTGTCTCGGCAAGAAAGAGCCGCGACCGTACCCTTGCCGTAATAAACGGACATAACAGCTGTGATATTTCGGAAATTCAAAAAAGGATCTCCCAATTCGACGTAGTATTCAATACGATTCCGAGTCTTATATTCAACAGAGAACTCCTGGAGAAAACCCCGAATAACACTCTGATAATAGATCTGGCATCAAGGCCCGGAGGTGTTGATATGAACACTGCGAAGGCCATGGGAAAACGTGTAATATGGGCACTTTCTCTTCCGGGAAAGGTCGCTCCCGTAAGTGCGGGGAAAATTATCTTCTCCACTATAATGAAGATACTCGAGGAGGAGGGATTCTTATGATAGGCTATGCCCTATGCGGATCATTCTGTACACTTAGAGCCTCAATAGATATTTTAAAACAGATGATAAGCTCGGGGTATGAGATACAACCCATAATGAGCGAGATATGCTACTCTACCGATACACGGTTCGGAACAGCCTCGAAGCATGTCGCAGAAATAGAAGATCTGTGCAAAAAAAGAATAATCCATACCGTAAAGGATGCGGAACCTATAGGACCCAAGGCTCTTCTTGACGCTCTCGTCATAGCACCCTGTACGGGAAATACTCTGGCAAAGATCACCTCCGGCATTACGGATTCGGCTGTCACCATGGCGGCAAAGGCGCATCTAAGAAACTGCAGACCGTTGATCATAGCAATAGCAACAAATGATGCTCTGTCGGCAAATCTCAAAAATATAGGGTACATAACGGAAAGAAAAAATATCTTCCTTGTTCCCTTCGGTCAGGACGATCCGATAAAAAAGCCGTCCTCCATGATAG
>SVTI01000031.1 GCA_015063855.1 Oscillospiraceae bacterium | reverse complement strand
ATATTTTGTTTTCAGCTATGAAGCGTGCCCTGCCATTCTTAACAAGACCCTTTGCCCTTTTAGGGTAGGTAGCCTCATATTCGTTTCCTTGTTCATCTACAACAATAATGTTTTTTTCGATGGGTGTGATCCCCCTTGATATAGATTGACGAGTCTGTTATTTATTATGGGTGCCGTCCCCTCCCGTAATTTCAGTATAACATATTTAATATGATATTGCAATATTAAATTGTAGTTTATCGGGGAGTTTGCTGTGACAAAATGTCTTAAATAAACTAACGGAGAGCACTACACTAATAGCCTTCCCCAGCGGGGAAGGTGGCATTGGTGGAATTTTCTAAGCGCTTTCAAGCGGTTGGAAAATTCTACCCAATGACGGATGAGGAGAGCGTTTAAGATAGATAAGGTTTTCTATCGTATTAATTAAAGAGTAAACTATTAAATTTGTAATTGTACCCTTTAAATATTACAATCAATTATTCAATGTGGCTTTACGTTCTCCTCATCCGTCATTTAAATTAATTACCAAACGAGTTTAGTAATTATTTCAAATGACACCTTCCCCGCTGGGGAAGGCAACACATATAGTGCGAACACACCGATAAACTATAATTTATTGCTTGTCTTATTTCGGGCATTGAAAAATCAATTACTGCTAACTCCAAGCCCGAAGCATACAGGTGAAGGGTGAAACCCTTCAAACTATAATTTGTAGATATGCTTATTTCGGGTACTGCAGAAACGGTTATAGATAACTTCATACCCGATCATTCGCCGCGGGTGCTACCCGCAAACTACAATTTGAAGACTTTTCAATAAATAGTTATGGGAAGGCAAAATGCCTTCCCATAAGTTATGACAACTTTTCCAATATCATTTTAAATTCTTCATTATTCTTGAGCCAATCAAAGAAAGGCGTTTCTAGATTATGCTTTATAAATCCGGGATCTATTCCCGAAGCACCAATGCTTACAATTTCGGGCAAAAGCTTTGTAAACTTTTTGTCATGCTCGTGTTCAACGTATATTTTAATCGGAGCGAAAAGGGGATTTCGTGTTTCAAGAGGTGTGTTTTCGGGGAAAGAACGTATCTTGTCAAACAAGCTCAATACCTCGTTGATCATTTTAACGGATTTTTCTTCGTCATTTGTGAAAGCCGCCATAAGTGTACCCCAATTTATTCTCCATAGAGTGAAAATATCCACCTCCCCGTCGCCCAAAACAGACAAGGAATCTCCCCCAAATTGTGTAAGTGCATTCAGTATTTTAATTTTCATTTCACAATGGGACAGGCGTTGTTCCGGTTTAAGCATACCGAGAAGCGGAAGATGAAAGCAATTAAAGAAATACCATAATTCCGAATACATGGTTTTGGCATATTGCCTTAAGAATTTTTCGTCATCCTTTTGCCTGCGATAGCGTGTTATAAGCATGGCATCAAGGGAACGATCTTGAACATATTCAGCAATAAATTTATCCAATTCATCATCGGGAAGGATCGCTATCATGTCACCTATAACTACGGTTTTGTGCCAATCGTCTTCGGAGGTGGCACTGTTGATAAGCTCATAGCCTAATTTTATACCCTCTCGTTTCTCCTTTTCGTCTGACAAGGGTGCCGAGAGAAGGTCAAACAATATATATTTCGGATCGCGTTCCTTGGGAAAGTCCCTGCAAATACCACGGGCTTCTTCTATGAGCTGCTTATGGTCATATCCCTTTCGGCGGCAGTTATAAAATTCTTCTATACGCTTGTCAACCTCATTTGTGCTTATACCAAAAAGATTGTCAATAGTTACGTCAAAAACTGAAGCTATCAGAGGTAAAAGTGTTATATCGGGATAGCTTGCACCCGTTTCCCAACGGCTTACCGACTGAAAGGAAACTCCCAATTTTTCCGCAAGCATATTCTGTGTCATATTCGCTTTTTGGCGAAGCTCTTTTATATTTAATCCTATGTTTTTATTCATAACAGTTCTCCTTACGTTAAATATGGTTGCAACCTTGTATCTATATTATAACTAAGCCCAAATGTAAAGTAAACAACTTGTTTTATGAAGAGGATTCTCGGAAAACGAGAAAAGAACCGACATTACATCGGTTCTTTTTATATAGGGTTATATTGTTATCTCAACAAATAATCAAAATAATTAAGAATTATCTGTGCTATCTCTGCTCTGGAAGCGGTCTTCTTGGGAGCGAGAGTTGTCTTGGAGGTACCTCTTACGATGCCGTTATCAACAGCCCAAGCTACTGCCTCCTTAGCATAGGATCCTATCTGTCCATTGTCGGTATAAGACTCGAGAGAGCTTTCCTCGTATGTATAAGAGGGAGCATCATATCTGTAAAGAATTGTAACGATCTGCTCACGGGTGATGGTGTCTGTTACACCGAAGCTGCCGTCAGTATAGCCTGTAACGATACCGTTTTCATAAGCCCATGCTACGTAGGGTGTGTACCACTGACCTTCCTTCACGTCAGAGAAGGGAGTCTCGGTATATTCTGTTGTATCGATACCGTGGAATCTGCCGAGGATTGTAACGAACATGGAGCGTGTTGTGGTTGTGTTAGGCTCAAAGGTGTCCTTTTCGGTCGATGTACTTCCCATGTAACCGAGTGTGTAGATATAACCGACTGCATCTCCGTACCAAGTATTCTTGGGAGTATCCTCAAATACGAGATCGATGTTGGTAGCATCGATATCTATAACGAGCTCACATACTTGACAGTAGAGCTCCTTTTTACCGTCCTCGTTCATGCGTACGCCGTAAACTACCTGAGAGTTGTTGTTATGGCCGTAAAGGGAAGCTATAACCTCGGTATCAAGAACGGTCTCACACATGGTGCAGCGTTTTTCCTTGAAGCCGTTGGCACAGGAGGGCTCCTTTACGATTATCCATTCACCGTCATCATGACCGTAGCCGCCGTACTTTACCTGCATTTCTCTTGCGCAGAGAGTACACTTTTTAACTTCCTTCTTTTGCTCGGTACAGCTTGCCTCGACTGCTACCTCCCAGTCACCTTCAACACATACGTGATCGGTGGTGTAGAGATATATACCGCAGGTTCTTGCCTGCTGAGGGTTGCCGTCGGTGCCTGCATATTCAGTACCGGGGATAACGTTGCAGGGAGTGAAGTTACGGGTATGTACTACGATATCGCCATCGTAATTATAGCCGTCACACATATCGTCATAGTAGGAATTTGTTCCGTAGATATGAGCGTCAACGTAGATAAGCTTTGCATTGTGGATAACACCCATGTCTGCTACTGTCTCGGGATCGATTACCATAAGACCTTCGGTTCCTGTCGCGCTGTCCTCAATAATTCTTGAGAAGGGAATAGCCGCAACTACAGTCCAGCTCTCATTTTCAACGTAGCTTCCGGTAACGATGATATCATCGCAGGAGTTGCCGCCGGAGTAGGTGCTTGTAACGACAAAGCTGCCATCCTCAAGTATGGAGAAGCAGTACCAGGGAGCTGTACGCTGTGCATACTCGGAATTAACGAAGCTCTTTGAAAGGTCGAACTGAAGGATAGCCACGTCGCCGTCAAAGCCGTGGTCATCGCCTGTATCCATAGTGGAAAATGTCTGAGAGTCGTCAAGGGTTTTGATGCTTACAAACACGTATTCGGAATTGTAAGCGAACATAAGCTCATGTTCGGTTGAAACCTGACTTCTGCCACCCCATGCGGTAGCGGAATTTTTGTCATCAACATAGGTAACTACATTGTTATCCCAGAGGTCACTTGAAAAAACTGTTGCCTCATCGGAAACGATCATCATAGGTGCCTCGCCTACCTCGTTTACGAAAGCATATGAAAAAACTGCCGTTAATGCTGTAAGAGATATAACGAAGATGGCTAAAATAAGGATTTTTGATTTTTTCATTTTCGTTCTCCTTTGAAATGTGATAAATAAATAATAACATTATTTTGTGAACAAATCAATTATTTGTTTCGATAATGAAAAATTTTTATTATTTTGTTGATTATTCATATAAATAAATATATAATAAATATATAATAAATATTATCTGATTTAAGGAGCGATATTATGAAGCTTACGTTTAAAGATAAAAAAGTAGCCGTTATAGGAATGGGTATATCGAACATTCCTCTTATAGAGTATCTTTTAAAGGAAGGTGCGATCGTCACGGGCAGAGACCGTAAGGAGCTTTCGCTTATGGGTGACAACGTTCTTTGCCTACAGGATAAGGGTGTTAGGCTTATCTGCGGCGAGGATTATCTGAAGAATATAGACGAGGAATACATATTCCGCACCCCGGGTATGCGCTATGATACACCCGAGCTTGCCGAGGCAGTAGATAAGGGTGCGGTGCTTACCTCCGAGATGGAGCTTTTCTTCGAGAGATGTCCCGCAAAGATGATTGCCGTAACAGGAAGTGACGGCAAGACCACAACCACCACTCTTATCTCCAAAATGATAGAAAAAAAGTTTGGCAAGGTTTATGTTGGCGGCAATATAGGTGCACCCCTTTTGCCCTATGTAGATGAGATGACAGAGGATGACTGGGCGGTGCTTGAGCTTTCCAGCTTCCAGCTCCACACAATGAAAAAATCTCCGCACAGAGCGGTCATAACCAACCTCTCCCCCAACCATCTTGACTATCACACAGATATGCAGGAATATGTGGATGCAAAGAAAAATATTTTTCTTCATATGACATCGGACGAGAGCAATAAGCTTATCCTTAACTATGCAAACGAACCCACCCGCGCTCTTGCCTATGATGCTGTTGCGGGCACAAGCGTAATATTCTTCGGATATGAGGGTATGGTGTACGAAAAGGATGGTGCTATATGGTACGGTGATGAGAAGGTAGTTGATACCGCAGACATTCTCATTCCCGGACATCATAACGTAGAGAATTATATGGCGGCTATCGCTGCTGTTTATGATATAGTGGGCAAGGATATTATCGTCGATCTTGCAAAGACCTTTGGCGGTGTGGAGCACCGTATCGAGCTTGTAAGAGTGAAGGACGGGGTAAGATATTATAATTCCTCCATTGACTCAAGCCCCTCAAGAACCGCGGCGGCTCTTGCCTCCTTTGATGAAAAGGTAATAGCCATTTGCGGCGGTAAGGATAAGGGAGTGCCCTTTGACGGTCTTGCATCCACACTCTGCAAGGGTGCCAAGAAGGTGGTTCTTACAGGTGCCACAAGAGAAACTATATACAATGCTTTAATGAGCTGTCCCGAATACAAGGAGGGTTATCCCGAGATCAAGGTTGAGCCCGAGTTTGAAGCTGCTGTGAGAGCAGCTTCCGATTGGGCAGATGAGGGTGACGTGGTTATCCTTTCCCCCGGGTGCACCAGCTTTGATGCCTTCCCCAACTTTATGGCAAGAGGAAATAAGTTTAAGGAAATAGTGAAATCACTTTAAGAGGATATAATGAGCTTTAGTAATAAGATACTTGATATAGCAAGGGAAGCAGAGCTTTCTCTTCGCGATGAGTTTGCAAGAATTGATGAGATATCATACATAAACACCGAAAAGGTAATGAAGGCATTTTCAGAATTCCGTGTTTCAAAGGAATGCCTTTTAGGCTCTGACGGTTACGGCTATGACGATAAGGGCAGAGAGACACTTGATAAGGTTGTGGCAAAAGTGTTTAATGCAGAGGATGCATTTATCCGTCACAATATGATCAACGGTACTCATGCATTAACAATAGCACTTTTCGGAATACTGCGTCCGGGAGACGTTATGCTTGCGGTAACAGGCAAGCCCTACGATACCCTTGACGAGGTTATCGGTATCAGTAAGAAGGGTGCTGACGGCAGCGGTTCTCTTCGTGATTTCGGTATTGAATACCGTCAGGTAGAGTTAGGCGAGGACTTTTCCGAACAGCTTAAGGATCCCAGAGTTAAGATGGTATATATTCAGCGCTCCAAGGGATACGTTAACCGCCCCACACTTTCGGTTGAGGAGATAAACAAAATAGTTGAATTTTCACATGCAAGAAGTAATGCTTATGTTGTTGTTGACAACTGCTACGGTGAGTTTGTTGATATAACCGAGCCCAAGGCGGATCTTATAATCGGCTCGCTTATCAAGAACCCCGGAGGCGGTGTGGCAGAAAGCGGCGGATATATTGCAGGTAAAAAGGAAGCGGTTGAGCTCTGCTCCTACAGATATTCCTGTCCCGCAATAGGTCTTGAGGCGGGTGCGACTCTCGATCAGAACAAGCTTTTATATAAGGGCTTTTTCTATGCTCCCCACACGGTAGCTCAGGCGGTAAAGACAGCGCACTTTGCGGCAGCGGTATTCGGTGCCTGCGGCTTTGAGGTTTCACCCAAGGCAGGCGAGAAGAGAAACGATATTATTCAGACCGTCACCTTAGGCGAGCCTGATAAGCTCATTAAATTCTGTCAGGGTATTCAGGCAGGCTCTCCCATAGATTCTTACGTTGCTCCCATGCCCTGGGCAATGCCGGGCTATAGTGATGAGGTGATTATGGCGGCAGGTGCCTTCGTACAGGGTTCATCTATAGAGCTTTCAGCGGATGGCCCCATGCGTGAGCCCTATCTTGCATTTCTTCAGGGAGGTCTTACCTATGAAAGCGGTAGGTACGGGATTCTGAAGGCTCTTGAATACATTTTAAGAGATTAAGCTATTTGCACAAAAGATATTATCCCTTTTTATTACTGTTGACATGTTGAAATTTTTCCTCTGATATGTTATCATATATTGTGGTGATAATATGGAAAATGCACTTGACAAACAGCTTGAAAGATTAAACTTCAATCTTATAGAAATGGGCGCTCTGGTAGAGCGTGCCATTGCCTGTGCGGCAAAGGGCTTTATTTCGCAGGATATAACCAATGCAAAGGTTACTTTCCAGATAAACGGAGAGATAAAGGCAAAGGAAAAGGAGATCGAGCACCTTGCCATGAAGCTGCTCTTACGCTCTCCGTCGCCTAAGCAGCTTCGTCAGATCTCTGCGGCTCAAAAGATGATCGCAAGCCTGTCGAGAATAGGCGATCAGACCTCGGATATTTCCGAGATTACGATGATCATGTCTGCCGAGCCATATACCATTGATCTCTTTGTGATACCCGATATGGCAAGAGAAACGATACATATGGCGATAGACAGTATACATTCCTTCGTTCATAACGATATAAATATGGCATTATCCGTTACGAAAAAGGACGATTGTGTGGATAAGCTGTTTCTCGATCAGAGAGAGATGCTTGTTAAGGCGCTTCATGAAAAGCCCGATTCTTCGGGACAGGCGCTTGATATTATAATGGTTGCAAAGTATTTTGAAAGAATAGGCGACCATGCCGCAGATGTTGCTGAATGGGTGATATACTATATTACAGGAAAGCATACCGATAAATTTTAGTAAGCAATAAAATAAAATTAATATAAAATGGAGAAAAATTATGAAATTGATGAAGATCTTATTATGCGTGCTTATGCTTGGCACACTTCTTCTTCCCATGACAGTATCTGCGGATACAACTCTTGACGATAACTTCGTTGACGAGATAGGTCAGATCGACTGTCCTTACGGTACACCTACCATCGACGGTGTGATAGATGCGGCTGAGGGCTGGTCTGCAGCTCAGTTCATCGACAAGACCAATACCGACGGATGCTGGGGTGGTGAGGATGTAGTTATTACGGGAAATATTTACCGTGCATGGGATAATGACAATCTCTACATTGCCGCGGATATCAGTGTTCCCGAGTACACTATCTGTACAGGTATCGATGATATCGATGTAGGTGGTGAGGTTGGCAACCGTCCCGGTTGGAACGGCGACGTTTTCGTCTACTCTGTTGACCCTCTTCAGGCGCTTCTTAATGCAGGCTTCAATAACGATGCCGCACCTTGGTATTGCTTCGGTCTTTTTGAAGGCGGGACTGTAAAGACCTTCCGCACACATCTTAACGATGCCGATATTACCGATACCGTTTCCGGTAAGGGTGCTCAGACTGCAACCGGTTGGCGCTTTGAGGTTGCTCTTCCCTGGACACTTCTTTGCGAGGATACCGAAGAGTATTCTTTTGGTGAAGCACCTCTTACTCCCGAGATCACTGCTAAGGCAGGAAATAAGATCAGCGGTTCTATGATCTACTATGACAGAGTGTTTGACGATGAGCAGGGCTCTATGATCACAGGCAGCCGTTACGTTACCATCGCAAAGACTCTTCCCGACGGTACTCCCGGTGTAATGTGCTCCGGTTGGATACTCCAGGCACACGGTATGCACTTTATGTTAAGCGGTTCTGCTCCCGATGACGGCGGTGCAGGCGGTTCCGGCGGAACAAACGGCGAGGCTACCACCGCACCTACCTCAGATCCTTCGGTGACCGATGTTCCCAAGGACACCGTTGTAGTAACTGATGATTCGGGTAATAAGGTTACAGATGTCTCGGGTAAGGATGTAACAGCTGTAGTTACCAAGAAGCCTGCAGGCAGCACCGCTGCCCAGGCTACCGGTTCTGCTACAGGTCAGGGAAGCTCTCAGACCATAGATATTGCTATAGCAGTTGCTGTAGGTACTCTTGTAGTATCCGGCATTGGTCTCGTTGCAACAAGAAAGAGAAGATAACTAAACAAAAAGATAATTAAATAATTTAAGGAGCTGAAAAACAGCTCCTTAAATTATTTATTGGTTGGCTTTGGATTTTGAAAACCGTGGACGAACCCCTCAATATCGGCTGAAGAAATATCTCCGCCTATGACCTTGTTTCTGTAAACCAGAAGATTTGCATAGACTGTACCGTCGTAATCGGGGTAATTGGTTACTATATATGTATAACGCTTTATCTCCTTACGCTTGTATTTCTCAAGATCAAGACCTTGGGTCTTTTGTATCTCGTTATAGCCTTTATATATCTTGCTGAATTTATCCGGCACGGTAACCGTTTCCTCGTCGACTGTATCCTTTTTTGTTTCCCAGCCGAACTGTGCAAGGAATGAACGTCTGTCCTCGTCGTTCTTGATGTTGTCGAAGGTGATGCCCGTGCCTGTCATGAAGGTGCTTTTATCCTCCGGTGCGGTATATCCGGGAATGAAAAGTATAAGGGCAACGAGGGCGGCGACCGAAAGTAACACCACTCCGAAAAATTTTATTGTAGAAGCCCGTACAGAATATATAAACATTTTGCGTCCTCCGTTATTTTTTAGTAATACATTATATTAAAAGATATACCTTCTTATGCTTGCATTTGTGCGAGAAATATGATAAAATCATTATAATCAAGCCAATGGAGATTTTATATGTTGAAAAAATATCTTATTCCCGACGTATTTTACGATAATATTTATCAGATAACCCCCGAGTATCTTCTCGGTGAGGGTGTTAAAGCACTTGTTCTTGATATCGATAACACCCTTGTTACCTATGATGATCCTGAGCCTACCGAGAGCGTACTTGAGTGGCTTCGTTCCATGGAGGAGGCAGGTATATCCATTGCCTTCGTATCGAACAACAAGCCTCCGAGAGTCGAGAGATTCAACAGCAAATTAGGATATTTTGCCCGTGCGAAGGGGGGTAAGCCCTTTACCAAAAATATAAAAAGAGCTATGGTACACATGGGTGTGACAAGAAACGAGACCGCACTTATAGGAGACCAGCTTCTTACCGATATTCTGGCAGCCAGATCCGCAAAGCTTCGCCGTGCTTTTCTTGTTAAACCAATCAAGGACAAGACCGATGCCTTCACACGTTCAAAGAGAATGCTTGAAAAGCCTTTCATTAAGAAGTATTATAAGATGCAGGACGGTGAAAAATAATGGACAGAGCGTTATTCGGACCTGCAGGCAACTGTGACCGCTTCTATGCCGACGGTAACAAGCACAGTATAGAGGCATTCAAATGGCTTTACGATAACGGTATCGATGCCTACGAATATCAATGTGGTAACGGTATACGTACCAAGCTTGAAACCTTTGTCAAATTAGGCGAGGAAGCTCGAAAATTTAATATTGCACTTTCTCTCCATGCACCTTACTATATCTCTCTTTCGGGTGTGGAGGAGGATAAGAGACTCAAGAGCCTTGATTATATCAAGGCGAGCGTTGATGCCGCAGAGGCCCTCGGTGCAGACCGTGTTGTAATACATACGGGCAGTGCGGCGAAGATATCAAGGGAAGAGGCACTGTCACTTGCCAAGGATACAATACTACGCACACTCGATATGCTTGGTGAAACCGGCGTTACTCTCTGTCTTGAGACTATGGGTAAGAAAAATCAGCTCGGAACTCTCGAGGAGGTCGTAAAGCTGTGCTCTGTAGACAAGAGACTTTCTCCTTGTGTAGATTTCGGTCATCTTAATGCAAGGGACGTAGGCGGTGTCTTTGTAACAAAAGATGATTATCTTCGTGTTTTTGATTTTATAGGAGAAAAATTAGGTAAGGATAAGGCTAAGCATTTGCACTGTCATTTTTCAAAGATAGAGTACACCAATCAAGGTGAGAAGAAGCATCTTACATTTGAGGATAATGAATTCGGCCCCGACTTTGAGCCTCTCTGCGAGGCTATAGCAAGGGAGGGACTGTGTCCCCGTATAATATGTGAGTCCGCAGGTACACAGGCAGACGATGCTCTTGCCATGAAAAAAAGTTATTTGAGGTATTACAGTTAATATGACAAGAACAGAAAAGCTCAGAGAAAAAATAAAAGAAATTGCCGATGCGGTGCTTATAAGCGATGAGAAGAATATTCGTTATTTTTGCGGATTTAATTATACTGACGGCTGTCTGCTTATAACTCATAATAAGGCGATTCTTTTCTGCGATTTTCGATATATCGAAGCGGCTAAAATGGAGGCTTGTACCGAATATGAGGTCGTTATGTTTTCGGGCAAACGAAGCGACTGGTTAGGCGGTATTCTTAAAAGTGAAAACATCGTCAGTCTTGCCTTTGAAGACAGAGTGTTGACCGTTTCCGATTTTGAGAAATTAAAAAGCGATATTCCCGATATTGCTCTTGTGGGGGCAGGGGCTTTGGTTTCAGAGCTTCGTGAATATAAGGACGAGAGTGAAATGGAGAAGGTTATAAAGGCACAGCGCATGGCTGAGTCAGCCTTTGAGCATATTCTTGGCTTTATCACCCCCGAGAGAACCGAGCGCGAAATTGCTCTTGAACTTGATTTTGAAATGAGAAGGCTTGGAGCACAGGGAAGCTCCTTTGACACTATAGCGGTGTCGGGTTCTTTTTCTTCCATGCCTCACGGTGTGCCGAGAGATGCGAAGCTTGAAAAGGGATTTTTGACTATGGATTTCGGCGCTGTATATAACGGGTATTGCTCGGATATGACAAGGACGGTCTGTATCGGAAAAGCTGATGACGAAATGAAGCGTGTCTACGGCACTGTGTTGGAAGCACAGCTTCGTGCCATAGACGGTATAAAGCATGGGATTATATGCTCGGATGCTGATGCGTTAGCAAGGGACCATATCTATGAAATGGGCTATAAGGGTTGCTTCGGACACAGCCTCGGACACGGAGTCGGTATGGATATTCATGAAGCACCTAATCTTTCTCCCTCTGCAAAGGAGAAAAAATTAGATACCGGACATATAGTTACCTGTGAGCCGGGTATCTATATCGAGGGTAAATATGGGGTCAGAATAGAGGATATGTTGCTTTTTTACCCCGATAAGGTGGTCAATATCACAAAAAGTTCTAAAGATTTGATAGAAATTTATTAAAAACTCTTGAAATATGGATCGATATAATGTAAAATAGAATAAATATGTGATTAAAAACAATTTGGAGGTTATATACTATGGTAACAGCTGGTGATTTCAGAAACGGCGTAACATTTGAAATGGAGGGTAACGTGCTTCAGGTAATTGAGTTCCAGCACGTAAAGCCCGGTAAGGGTGCCGCTTTCGTTCGTACAAAGTGCAGAAACGTAAAGACAGGCGCAGTTGTAGAGCGTACATTCAGCCCTACAGATAAGTTTGAAAACGCTCAGGTAGAGAGAAGAGAAATGCAGTATCTCTATACCGATGGTGATCTTTATTACTTCATGGATATGGAGAGCTATGAGCAGCTTCCTATCGGTCAGGATAAGCTTGATGACAATTTCAGATTCGTTAAGGAAGAGATGATGTGTAAGATCGTTTCCTACAAGGGTGACATCTTCGCAGTTGAGCCTCCCATGTTCGTTGAGCTCGAGGTAACCGATACAGAGCCCGGCTTCAAGGGTGATACAGCTCAGGGTGCTACTAAGCCCGCTACTCTTGAGACAGGTGCAACCATCAAGGTTCCCCTCTTCATCGAGATCGGTAACGTTCTCCGCATCGATACACGTACCGGCGAATATCTCGAAAGAGCATAAGCAGGAGCCGGCCCCTGCACCCGCTAATCGGGTATGAAGTTAGATTATATCGTTTCTTTAGTGCCCGAAATTATAATAGCTTAATTCTATTATTAAAAATACTAAGGAGGTAACGAAAATGAACATTACTGAAAAGGCAGCTTATTTAAAGGGTCTTGCAGAGGGTATCGCTCTTGATCCCGCAAAGCCCGAAACCAAGCTTATCAACGCTCTTATCGATTGCGTAAACGAGCTTGCTTTATACGTTACAGATCTCGAAGAGGATGTAGATACTCTCGAGGCATATATCGAAGAGATCGACGAGGATCTCGGGGACGTAGAGGAATACGTATACGGTCCAGAAGACGGTTGTGATTGCGAAGACTGGGAAGACTGGGATTGCGGCGATTGCGACTGTGATTGCGACGACGATTGTGATTGTGACTGCGATTGCGGTTGTGATTGCGACGAAGCAAAGGACGCTGAATAAGTTAATAAGTATAGAAAGAACCACCGTGGTCGGTGGTTCTTTTTAGTTATTTCACAAAATACATTACAGCCGTAAGGACAATAACGAAGAAGAAATTAAACGCAGTAAATATCTTTATGTAATACCATGTCTTGCCGGGGTTATGTCTTGTATATTCGCTAAAGGTAATAAGGCTGGCAAGGGAAGCGATAAGTGTTCCTGCACCGCCTATGTTTACCGCCCACAGCAGTTCTCTGTAATTGTCTGTGAACTGTGAGAGAAGTATCGCCGATGGAACGTTACTGATACACTGACAGGAGAGAACTCCGAAGATAAGTGTACTCTTGTCAAGCAACATCGAGAAGAAGCTCTTGATTACCTCTATTCGTCCCATGTTACCTGCGAAGATGAAGAAAAATACAAAGGTGAAGAGCAGGGGATAGTCTACCATATACAGAGCTTTTCGGTCGACGAAGAATATAACTATAGGTATAATTATAAGTCCTATCCAGTAGGGAATACCTCTGAAAACTATCGCTATCGAAAGAGCGAAAAGGGCAAGGAACATTAGGGTTTTACGAGCAGGGAGCTTTATTCCCGAATCCTGACATTCCAAAGGCTCGTTTTTGACAAAGACAAGACAACAGAGAGTTATGAGGATTATAGCCAGAACAAAGGGAATAAGCATTATTCCCATAAATTCAAGGGTCGGTATCTTAAAAAATGAATACAGATAAAGATTTTGAGGGTTACCGAAGGGGGTAAGCATTCCGCCGAGATTGGCTGCAATGTTCTGCATGACAAAGGTGAATGCCATGTATTTTTCCTTACCTGTGTTTCTCAGCATATAGAATCCTAAAGGCAGGAAGGTAAGCAGAGCCATATCGTTTGCAATGAGCATCGAGCCAATGAACGTAATATATACCAGAGCGAGTATGGCTATTCTTGCAGTCTTGAAGCATCTGACTATTTTTTCTGCCAGCATATAGAAGAATCTTATATTTTTTAAAGCGCATACTACCGCCAGTACGCAAAAAAGACAGGTCAAAGTCTTCAGGTCGAAATAATCGAGATATTTCTTGTCGGGTGGTACGAAGAAGCATGTGGTGAGAGCGGCGAGAAATGCCGCAAACATCATAAAATTCTTTTTAATAAAAATGTATAGGTTTTCTAAGAAAAATTCTTTCATTTGTTCCTCACAATGACCGTGATAAAACCGAGTTTACAAAAACTCGGTTTTATGAATTATTAAGGTACTTTTTTAAAACTCCATTGCGGAGAGCATCTCATAGGTTGAAACGATCGAATCAACTCCCGCTCGTCCGTATTTGAGACAAAGCTCGGCATAACGCTTGTTAAAATCTGCTATCTTATTATTGTTTGAATCAAAGAGAGCCATTACATCATTCATATATTCCTCTTCGTATTCTGCCTGTGTTTTTTCGTCATCGGTTGAGCCGTCATAATAGCTGTAGTCGACGAGGTCGTCAGGGGCTTCAACCGTTACCTCTCCGTCTGTATCGGTAAAATTAAGAGTAACTGCTATATCCACGGTTGCTTTTGCGGTTGTGGAGGTGGTTGAATCAAGGTGATCAAAGCATACAGGGAAAGTGATAGTCATCTGATCGAAGCAACCGTTATTTCCTACTGTAAATGAAATGCAGGGCTGGTTATATTCATATGAGAAGCCTGAATCTGCAGGAGTGTAGAAAGGATTCATGTCTCCTGAGAAGGTTTGGAGAAGTTCTTCTATCTTCGATGCTTCGGGATATGCGGTGACTACGGTCTTTTCTCCTTCTGTTATTACGCTTTTTTCAAATATATCTGCCGGGAAGTCAAAAGCAACGTTGCTGTATTTTTCTTTAAGCGAGGCTTCGGTGGCTTCGTCTACAAAATAAATGGTTTTTTTACCGTCTGCGGTTTTTTCGTATATCAGGCTGTCTGAAAAGTAACTGCCTGCGGTATTTTCTATTTCGGTGCCGTCATTTAAAGTATATAGATTTGAATATTCATTCTTATATTTCAAGGATTCTGAAGCATCGTAGTTTACAACGGTCTTGGAAATATCTTTTTTAAAGGATGCGGCGGAGTCAAAGGTACGCTCAACATCAAGCTCGGCGCAGAAAGCGGAAAGGGAATCCGTCTTTTCCTTTGCTTCACTGTATATTTCTCTTGCATCCTCTGTTTCTACACCATCTAACGGAGAAGAGGATGCGGCGGTGGTCTCTGTATTTTTATTTTCTTTGTCGGGATCCTTTTTATCCTTACAGGAAATCATGGATATGGCAAGACATAATACCAATGTTATTATAAAAGCTGATCTTAAGCTGTTTTTCATTTGACATCTGCTCCGTTTCTTTGATTTTTATGTTTATACAATCAGCCGCCTCCGAAAAAGGAAGCGGCCTGAAATGTTGGTCAGAATTGAGGATTGTATTCTGTGATAGCTTCGTTCACTGCCTCTTCGGTATACTTTTCACAGAGAGCTGTGTACAATTCATCAAAATTGGGAAGCTCATTTCCGAAATCATCATAGAGAGCCTGAACTGCAACAAGTAACTCGTTCTTTAATGCGGTCTCTTCCGATTCATTTGTGGTCAAAAGGACGTAATCACTGAGTCCCTCGGGTGCTGTAACCTCAACGGTCTTACCGGGATCAATAACGTCCCATATTACCTTGGAGGTTATGGTTGCATTACCGTCCTTATGGGCGAAATCTGCAGTAAACTCGATGGTGATATTTCTGATATAATCGTCAGCAGCTGTAAAATTGATGGAAACCGTTGAATATTCAAAGGCGAAGCCTGTGCTGTCATCCATGGGAGAATAGTAGTCGTTTACCCCCTCGATGGTAGAGTGAAGGATCGAATGAATATTTTCTGCCGCGGTATTTGACACTACCTCTACCCCTTCCTTGGATGTATAAAGAGTGCTGTCCTTAAGTGCCTTTGAGGAAAGTTCGGGGATGAGAGAAGAGAAATTGTTTTCTATTGTCTCATCGGAAGTATCATAACGGGAGAACTTGTTGCCGTCGACCGTTTTTTCGTATACAATATTGTCAACGCAGTATATCATGCTGTCAACTGTGGTTTCATTCCCCTTTGTATCAACGCTTGTCTTGGTGTAGGTTTTAAGATACTGTGCGGAATCCTTATCCGAAATGTTCTTTGTTATATTAGTTACCGACATATCGCTGAATTCACCGGTATCCCCCGAGAACTCTCTCTCTATAACCTTAATTACGTTGAGTGAATCAAGGCTTTCAACCTTTTTCTTGGCATTTTTATAGGTGCTTGATGCATTTTCTTTTTCTGTAGTAACAACGTCTGCGCTTGTACAGGATACTAAGATCAATGCCGCACAGATAAGTACAAGAAAAAGAGATATAAGCTTTTTTGTTCTTATCATATATAATAACCTCATTTATCGATAGATAATTTAATTATATCACAGTATTATTATAAAGTCAACAAGAATGAATTGACTTTTATTCTATCTAATGTTATAATATTATTAATTTTGTTATGCAAATCGACTATTTTGAAAGGTAAAGTAATGAGTGTAGTTATTTCTGCCGTTTCCACCCCCTTCGGTAAGGGCGGAATAGCGGTGATAAGAGTCTCGGGCGAGGGTGCTGTGGAAATATGCAGTAAAATGTTTAAGCCGGCAAACGGTCTTACACTTACACAACTTGGGAATAATAAGGCTGTCTACGGCAGAATATTGGATGCTTGTGACGGCATGGAGATAGATGACGGTATGGCTACCGTATTCCGTGCTCCCTTCTCCTTCACCAGTGAGGATACCGTTGAAATAAGCTGTCATGGCGGCATACTCCTGACACAGAAGGTGCTTCGTGCGACATATCTCTGCGGTGCCGTGCCTGCAAAGGCGGGAGAGTTTACCCAGCGAGCCTTCATGAACGGAAAGCTCTCGCTGAGCGAGGCGGAGGCGGTAATCGATCTTATAGATGCGGAGAATACAGAGCAGCTTAAGCTGGCTCACTCCCGTGTCAAGGGTGTCCTTGCCAAGCGAATAGATGAGCTTCGGGAGCTGCTTGTCGCCCTTGTATCCTCGGTGTACGTATTTGTGGATTATCCCGAGGAGGATCTGAGTGATGTCAGCATTGAGACGGCTCTTGCCGAAACCGAAAAAATGCTCCTTGAGGTGGACAAGCTGATCTCCACCTATGAAACGGGTAAGACTATATCTGAGGGCGTTTCTGCTGTTATCTGCGGAAAGCCTAATACAGGAAAGTCATCTCTTCTGAATGCACTGTCCGAGAGCGAGCGTGCGATAGTTACATCGGTGGCGGGAACTACCAGAGATACCATCGAGGAGAAGGTCAATATAGGCAGACTCACCCTCAAGCTCTGCGACACCGCAGGCATCCACGATACCGAGGATGAGGTTGAAAGACTGGGTATCGAGCGTTCGGTTGCCAGAATGAAGGAGGCACAGCTTATACTTTGTGTGCTTGATGCTTCCTCTATGCTTGATGATGAGGACCGGCGGGTGCTTTCCTCATGCGAGAGCGATCATACTGTTATAGTATTAAATAAATGTGATCTCGGCTCGGTAATTGATAAAAATGAGCTTTGCGGTTTTGAAAACATCGTTGAGATAAGCGCAATGAGGGGTGACGGTATCGCTGAGCTTCGGGCTGTTATTGAGAGCTTGTTTCTATCGGGTGAGATAGACTATAACAGCGCTATTATTTCAAATGAGCGTCAGTTTGCTGCACTATGCCGGGCGAGGGACTCTATAATCAATGCAAGGGATGCTCTTCTCGGCGGTTATACTCCTGACGTAGCTTCGATGGAGCTGGAGTTAGCTCTTGCACACCTTGGAGAAATAGATTCAAGAAAGGCAAGCGAGGAAGTGGTCAATGCTATCTTTTCCCGCTTCTGTATAGGTAAATGATGAAAGATTCCAAATTTAAATTATGCTTACAGCTGTTCACCGCCTTTTTCAAGATAGGACTCTTTACCTTTGGCGGCGGTATGGCTATGATACCCTTCATCCAGCGTGAGACCGTTGAGAAGCACGGCTGGATAGAGGAGAAGGATATTCTTGAGATACTTGCTATCTCCGAGAGCACTCCCGGACCCATTGCGATAAACACCGCTACCTTCATCGGTTATCAGAAGGCGGGAGCTCTAGGCTCGGCGGCGGCCACCTTCGGTGTGGTTCTGCCTTCATTTATCATTATTTCTATAATATCTCTGTTTTTAAAGCAGTTTATGGAGCTCAAAGCGGTAGAGTATGCATTTATGGGTATTCGTGCAGGTGTTATCGCCCTCGTTGTCAAGGCTCTCATCAAGCTGTATAAGGGATGTCCGAAGAATATTATTTCCTACGTGATCATCGCCCTTGCCTTTGTGGCGGCGGTTCTGGGAGTGAATGTTATTATAATCATAATCTGTGCCGGACTTATAGGCTTGGCAAGTATTCTTATAGGAAGGAAGGCGGGTGAAAAGAGATGATATTTCTTGAGCTTTTCTATACCTTCTTCAAGATAGGCCTCTTTACCTTCGGCGGAGGCTATGCCATGATACCTCTCATCCAGTCCGAGGTACTGTCCAGGGGTTGGTCTACCTCCGAGGAGCTTATAAACTTTATTGCGGTTGCCGAGAGCACTCCCGGTCCCTTTGCAATTAATATTGCAACCTATGTGGGTGCAGAGCAGGGAAATGAGCTTTACGGTGTGCTCGGCAGACCTCTGGGCTCTGCATGTGCTACACTTGGTGTGGTGATGCCCTCCTTTATAATCATTCTTATAGTTGCCAGATTTTATTTGAAGTTCAAGAACAATAAGTATATCGCAGGAGCTATGTCGGGACTTCGTCCCGCAGCTATAGCACTCATCATGAGTGCGGTGGTATCGATGGCTTCATCGGTATTCTTCCCTGCGGGTGTAAGTCTCGGTGTATTTGCAAGCTATGAATTTATCACCTCGGCTGTCATTTTTGCAATTATGCTCACCCTTATGTTGACTGTGAAGAAGCTTCATCCCATCCTGCTTGTCGGACTTTCCGCAGCCTTGGGAGTTGCGGCAGGATATGCCGAAAGATTATTTATATAAATAAGGAGATTTGTTATGAATTGGGAAAAATACTTATACCCCGAAAACGAGAAGCCCCTTGACAGCTTGGTGGAGGGATACAGCAATACAGCAATATTCAGAACTATAGGCTTTGTAGGAGACAGCATGTCGTCCGGGGAATTTGAGGCATGTGATGCAAATGGACAGCATGGCTTCTATGATATGTTCGAATATTCCTGGGGACAGCATATCGCACGTAAAAACGGGCTGAAGTGCTACAACTTTTCAGGTGGTGGAATGACAGCAAAAAGCTTTATGGAGGGCAGAGCGGTATTTCGTGGCTGCTGGGATAAGGATAAGGCGTGTCAGGCTTATGTTATCGCCCTTGGAGTTAATGACCTTGTCGCTCATGACATGGAGGTCGGCTCGATTGCGGATATTGATCCGGATGATTATAAAAAAAATAAGCCTACCTTTGCAGGCTATTATGCCGCAATAATTGCGAAATACAAGGAGATCAGCCCCGATGCGAAATTTTTCCTTGTAACCTTCCCCGAGATCCATCTTGATTGGCATAACGAAAAGGCAATGAAGCATTCGGCGGTGCTTTATGCTCTTGCCGAATACTATGATAACAGTTATGTTATTGACCTGTACAAATATGCACCTAAATATGATGAGCGCTTTAACGAACAGTTCTTTTTGTACGGACACATGAATCCCATGGGGTATATTTTTACGGCGAAGATAATTGATTCGTATATAGATTATATCATACGTCACAACCCCAAGGATTTTGAAAATGTAGGCTTTATCAATAAATTTAAGTATTAAATAATTTGAACAGAACGGAGAATTATTATGAAGAAGATCGCAAGCTTTACAATAGACCATAACAAGCTTGAGTGCGGTATATATGTTTCACGTGTTGACGGGGATATCACCACCTATGATATGCGTCACCGCCGTCCCAATATGGGCGATTATATCGACAATGAAACCATGCACAGTCTGGAGCACATGTTTGCCACCTATATCAGAAATTCCGAGATATCCGACGATGTTATCTATTACGGACCCATGGGTTGTCAGACCGGCTTCTACCTGCTGGTCAGAAATGCTGATAATACTAAGGTTCTCGAGGTTGTGAAGAAGGTTCTTTGCGGGATCATTGACCATGAGGGTGAGATCTTCGGCAAATCCGCTGTAGAATGCGGCCATTATGAAAACCTTGATATCACCCTTGCTAAGGCAGAGGCAAGGAGATATCTTGATGTTCTTAATTCAAAGGAAAATGATTTTATATATCCGTGAGGTTTAAAATGACAGGAATAATATGTGCAATGACCATCGAGGCAGAGAATATAATTGCCGAAATGGAGAATGTTAAAACAGAAAAAATAAGCGGTATTGAATATACTATAGGTATTCTTTACGGTAAGGAAATCGTAGTTGCGGTTTGCGGTGTAGGCAAGGTGTTTGCCGCCGCCTGCGCTCAGACAATGATACTTAAATATTCACCTGCAGAGGTTATTAATGTAGGTGTTGCGGGATCCCTTGTCCCTGAGCTTAAGGTGTTTGACATTGCAGTTGCAGAGGAGCTTTGTCAGCATGATATGAACACCTCTGCATTGGGTGATCCCGTAGGACTCATTTCGGGGATCAATATTGTAAAGTTCCCCGCCTGCAAGCGTATAAACGATGCTATGGTGAGTTGTATAGAAAACTGTGGGCTCAATTTTTGCCGCGGTACTATTGCATCGGGCGACCTCTTTGTGGTAAAGGATAAGCACAGAGAGAAGATAAAGAGTGAATTTAATGCCCTCGCCTGCGAAATGGAGGGCGCAGCAATAGCGCAGATATGTTATATTAACTCTGTTGACTTTGCGGTACTTCGTGCTATAAGTGATTCGGAAGAAGGCGATTATCAAAAGTTTGCAAAGGCAGCGGCTGATAATTCGGCCAAAATAATCAAGGAATATATAAAGAATATTTAATATAATGCAAGAAACACGCTTCGGCGTGTTTTTTTGTGTTATAATATAGTAAAATCTCTAAACCTTTTTCATGATTTTTTTGTCTATATAACAGAGCTCGAAAAGCTTTTCGAAAAGTAATTTATTTTAGGGAGATGATGCGTATGCTGTATTATGATCATAACGATGAAACTCTTGTGTTGCTTACTCTTGCGGGTGATCAGAATGCTTATGAAATGCTTGTAAGTAAATACGAAAGATCTGTTTTGACCTCCGCACTTTCTGTTACCAAAAACAGCTTTCTCGCCGAGGATGCCGCACAGGATGCCTTTGTTACCGCATGGATGAAGCTTGACCGTTTGAAGGATCCTTCGAAATACGGCAGCTGGGTATGTCGTATAGCAAAGAATTGTGCTAAAAATCTGCTTCTCAGATATAAAAGCTATATTGATATAACAGATGTGTGCGATATTGCGGCAGATGGTACAGAGCCTGAGCTGATATACGCAGAATCCGAGGGAAAAGAGCTTCTGCAGAAGGGCATTTCAAGCCTGTCCGAAAGAATTGCGCTTATAATAAGATTGCATTATTTTGAGGGACTGAGCGTGCTTGAAATTGCTCAAAGGTTGGGTGTAGCGCAGGGGACTGTTAAGAGTCAGCTTGCTCAGGGCAGAAGAAAGCTGAGAAAGGAGCTGTGTGCAATGAATGAAGAAATTAATGATACATTGGTTAAACGTGTAATGAAAAAGGTGGAGGAGCTTAAGAGCTGGAAAAGTAAAAACAGCAAAAGAGGCTTTGAAAGGGTATATAAGGAAGTCCTTGATCAGGTGGAGGAGCTTCCCGAATCGGTTGATAAATACCATGCCCTTGCCGATGTGCTTATGCATGGCTGGTGGTGGCTCCAAAAGGGGAAAAATGACGCCTTGTTTTGTCGTATCAAGGAATCTGCGGAGCTTGGCAAAAATGAAGAGGTCTTAAGCTTTGTCTACGAACGTGAAGCAAAAAAGCTTTACGGTGAGAAAAGATATGAGTTTATCCGAGAGGTTCAGATACCGAAGCTCGAAAAGGAAGGGTATATAAGAGCTTTGGGCGGAATGTGGATGATGCTTGCCACGGAATACCTTTTTGATTTCAGGCTTGATGAGGGCTTGGAGGCTTGCGAAAGGGCTCTTTCGATCCTGCCTTGTGATGATCCCGGCTTCGCTTTGGCAAAGCACTCGATAATGCAATTCGGATCATTGAAGGATGAATATAAGGATAAGTCCCAAAAAAGCTTTCATCTCTCCTCCTCTGTGACTGAATTCCGATATGAGGGTGGGAGACTGCGCCGCTGTGATTACAGATCCAATACTTCAGGCAACCTTCTCTCCGTGGACAGACAGATAGACTATATCTTCACAAATGCGTCAAGCTGTGACGGCTATCTTACCTTTCCGGATATAAAGCCGGGTGAGTCTGTTACGGCAAGCGACGGTGAAAAATACACCTATGAGTCTGACAATGAAGTAGTAGTGACTCCCGCGGGAATATTTGAGGGCTGTGTGAAATGGAGTGCCAAACGTCGTGAACGTCCTTATGTGACCTATTTTAAGGAGGGAATAGGGATCGTTAAGCAGGAGAGCCGATATGACGGAGTATGCGAGGAAAGGCTGCTTTGCTCCTATGAGATAAAGGGCGGAAAGGGGCTTGTTCCTTTTAGCCCGGGCAACCGTTGGGAATACTGCGCAGGCTATGATGAAAGCGTTATTCGTCATAACAACGAAATAACTGTGGCATATGCTGACGAAGGGAAGGTTATTCTGGCGCAGGATCACAGAATTGAACGTCTGCGTTATAATGATGATTCCTGGCTTGATATGATCGAACAGGTACGAAATGAGTACTTCAAAGACGGTAAGGTCTGTGATGTATATTATCCCATTGAGCGTGCCGAGGCACTTGCTCTGACACCTGTACAGAGGGCACATACCAAGGCTATGGCAAGTGTGGCAAAAAGAATACTTGATACCGATCCCGAGTTCAACCCGGGGTTTACCGAAAGCGGTCATTGGAATTTCTTTGAAAGGATGAGAGCTGAAAAGAAAAACGGAAGAGTGAGCTATGAGGGAGATTTTCGCTGGTCCTTTCAATTAAAAAAGACGGATGGTACTTATTATCAATATCCTGTGACCAACAACGATATTTACGGTATATTAAAGGATGCCGTAGGTTGCATCTGGGACGATGAATGGCGGGACGGTGCTGTACTGAGCTATGAGGATCTTATATATGGTCAGAGCCCTATAATAACCGATATTACTTGTTCGAATGCGGACGAGATAACCACAAAGGCGGGAAGCTTTAAAAATTGCCTGAGGGTATCTCTCGATATTAAGGGTATTGACGAAACGGGATTGAACTATCGAGGCGGCAAAAAGGAGTTCTTCTTTGCCGAGGGTATCGGACTTGTTCTCTTTACCGCTGTAGGGATGGACGAGGTTGCAAAGGCGCACTATGAGCTTACCGCTTATAATGGGGTCGGTAAGGGATACATGCCTATAGAAGACGGTATGATGCGTCATTATGATGCCTTGGGTCTCATTGACGGCTATATCGCAAGTGCCGAATACACCTATTGTCGTGACGATGAGGGTAATATGGTTATCTTTGAGGACAGAAAGGGCACAAGGAGCTTGCCCGATAATTATACTACCTATGATACCGTACACGGTGAGACACTCGAGGAGGATCTGTGGATCGATGAGAAGCTTGAAGAGTCGAGACTTCGTCATGATATAAATAATTTCCATTTGCTGTGTCATTTTTTCGGCAGGAACTCGCGTTATTGGGCTGTACCCAAGAAGGCGGTTGCCTGGAATAAATACCGTATGCAGATAATGGAGACCTTAAACGGTGACAAATCTGTTCCAAAGGCATGGATAGGTCACTATTGGACTACCTGCTTCAGGACAGCCTGTGCTCTTTTCGGATGCGGTGAAAGGGAAGAAGGGTATAAATATCTCGAAAAAGCCTTTGAGCTTTATCCCGAATGGCAAAGCATCAAGGTGGGCGAAGAAATGGAGGTAGGCAATGAGCTTATCTTCGGAGGTATCAAGGCGGTGAAGGACAAGCACTACATCGTTCTTCCCGACGGTACGAGAGAGCCGCATTATTATCCTTATCTGTTTGAGGATGACGGTGATCTCATGGTATACGGTATGACCGCACCCCAAGGTTGGGAATGGTTTGATCCGGTTCGTAATGAGGAGCTCTTCAAAGAATACATCGAACGGGCGAGAAAAATGCAGAAAGAAAACAAATAAAGTTTAAAAGGCACTCTTGGGTGCCTTTTAATTACGCAAAAATGTAAAATATACTTGATATTTCGAAAAATATATGTTATAGTAGAAATGTAAAGCGAGCTTTACTATTTTGGAGGTGACGGTTTGAATAATAAAATAAAAGAATTACGTAAGGAAAACAAGATAACACAGGATGATCTGGCTATGGCTGTGGGAGTGACCCGCCAAACGATAATATCGCTTGAAAACGGAAAGTATAACGCTTCTCTTATCCTTGCCCATAACATTGCAAAATACTTTGGTATGAGTATTGAAGAAATATTTATTTTTGAGGAGGAATAGAAATGGATTTCAAAAAGAAGCTAAGAACAAGATTATATAACGGTATATTGTATATTTTACTCGGTGCGGTTATGATAGCCGGAGCGTTCATAATCAAAACAGAGAATGATTTTGTATCCTCTTTCGGTTTTGCGTTGATCGTTGTAGGCATAGTTCGTATCAGAAATTACATTATAATAACCCGAAGCGAAGAGCGGATAAGAAAGCAGGAAATTGCCGAAACGGATGAAAGAAATATTGCCATAATTCATAAAGCAAGAAGCATTACCTTCAGTATTTATATCCTTCTTTTGTGTGTGGCGGTTATAGTCCTTTCCTTTCTGAAAATGCATCAAATCGCCATGTGGCTTTCATTTTCTGTATTTTTGCTTATATTGATTTATTGGATATCTTATTTTATAATAAGAAAGAGATCATAAATAATAATTGACAAATCAAAATATTTGTGATAGACTATATTAGATATTGAAAAGCTATGACGGTTTGTACAGTAGCATCTTATAATTTATCAGAGAGAGTCTGCCTTTGGCTGCGAGCGGATTTAACACTTATAAGATGTCGAATTTCTCTTACCTGAGCCTTCCGCAGGAAATGGCGGAATGTATTGTCTGCATTAAAGACTTTTGAGTGGTGAACGGATGCTGTCCGTTTGCAAATTAGGTGG
>SVTI01000030.1:25015-25424 GCA_015063855.1 Oscillospiraceae bacterium | reverse complement strand
CTTTGCGTACCCTTCGTTGATATCGCGGCTGCTAAGGCTGCTGCAGAGGGTTCTGTAATCAAGGTTGGTGCAGAAAACGTGCATTTCGAGGCTAAAGGTGCTTACACCGGCGAGATCTCTGCAGATATGCTCGTAGAGTGCGGTGTTGAGTACGTTATCGTTGGTCACAGCGAGCGCCGTCAGTATTTCGGTGAAACAGACGAAACAGTAAACAAGAGACTCCTTGCAGGTGTTAATGCAGGCCTCACCGTTATCCTCTGCGTAGGCGAGCTTTTAGCTGAGCGTGAGCAGGGTATTACTGCTGAGGTTGTTGCTAAGCAGACCAAGGTTGCTCTTCTCGGTGTTGACTCTGATATGCTTAAGAAGGTTATCATTGCTTATGAGCCTGTATGGGCTATCGGCACAGGTA
>SVTI01000030.1:0-25005 GCA_015063855.1 Oscillospiraceae bacterium | reverse complement strand
TACAAGCGATCAGGCTGACGAGGTTTGCGGTATCATCCGTGACGTTCTCGCTGCAAAGTACGGCGCTGATGTTGCTGAGTCTGTTACTATTCAGTATGGCGGTTCCATGAACGCTGCTAACGCTAAGGAGCTTCTCTCCAAGGTTAATGTTGACGGCGGTCTTATCGGCGGTGCATCTCTCAAGGCTGCTGATTTCGCAACCATCGTAGAAGCATCCAACCAGTAACGGGGAGCCCCCGCGGGCAAGAATCGGGTATGAAGTTAGCTGCAGTTTACAGTTTAGTGCCCGAGGTTAAGTTTAATAGTAAAGCGAGTGGTGAAAACCACTCGCTTTTTGTTTGGTATAGAAGGGGAGCCCCCGCGGGCAAGCTTCGGGTGTGTAGTTAGTATAAATTTATAGTTCAGTGCCCGAGGTTAAGTTTAATAGTAAAGCGAGTGGTGGAAGCCACTAGCTTTTGTAGTTATTAACTATATTGTAACTAATTTCAATCCCAATTCTTTAATTTTGTTGCAGGCATAGTGTATTCTTTTCGGATCATAGTCCTCGATTCGATGGCCGTCGAAGCCGACACTTAATTCAATGCCGGATTCGCGTACAAGCTCCTGCTGAGCTTTGTTTTTAAAGAATTCAAGCATATATGTATGCTCACGCCAGCCGTGGATAGAATCGTAGCTCATGTTCATTTCCCAGAAGATATCTGCTTCGGACAAGCTCTTAAAAAAGGTGAGTGTATCAAGCCCTCTTTTCTCACAGTAATAGAAGAGATCTGTATGGGCAATACCTATTCTGCACTTAAACTGTTTCGCAAACTCAGGAATATCTGTTATTTCGGTAGCATCATTTTGCAGATTCTCCACGAGGGCATAATCAAACTCATGGCAATCCCAGTCGGAAGGGGGAAGCTGGTCGGGGTATGAGGATATTTCTATTCCGCAGAGAACCTTTATCTTATCCTTGTATTTTTCTCCGAGCTGTCTTATCTGACTTACATAGTTATCCTTTCTGTCATCGATCCCGTAGTTGTGGTCGGAGATACCGAAGACCTCAATTCCACCCTTGACGGCTGCTTCAATTAGCTTTTCGGGATGATCCTTTCCGCATCCCGAATAATATGTATGGTTATGTATATCGATTATCATAGCTTTTGCTTCCTTAGTGTTAATTGATAATATTATATACCTAAAAAAAATAAAAGTCAAATAAAGATTTGACAATTTTGAAAAAGTATGTTATTATAACTTAAATAAAATTTTAGGAGAACTTTTTATGAAATGTCCTAATTGCGGTCATACTAAAAGTAACGTAATAGATTCCAGACCCACAGAAAATTCAAGTATCAGAAGAAGACGTGAATGCGAAAATTGCGGTAAGCGTTTTACTACCTATGAGATCATAGACACGGTTCCCGTTTTTATAGTTAAAAAGGACGGTAAGCGTGAGGTTTACGACCGTAATAAGATGATGGCGGGTATGGTTAAGGCATGTTATAAGCGTCCTGTTACTGATGAACAACTCAATAAGGCGGCAGACGAGATAGAGCAGGAACTCCAGAATTCTCTTAAAAGTGAGTTTTCCTCTACCGAGATGGGTAATTTTGTTATGGAAAAGCTTCGTGCTCTCGACGAGGTTTCTTACGTTCGCTTTGCATCCGTGTACAGAGAATTCAAGGATATCGAGACCTTTATGACAGAGCTCAAGGAGATAATAAAGGCTAATAAAAAGGCAGCTAAAAAGAGCGAAAAATAGAATTTTTGTCTGAAAAAACTTTTTTAAAAAAATAAAAGTTTTTTTGAAAAAAGTGTTGACAAATGAAAATCATTGTGTTATAATACAATACGTTGCAGGTTCGGAGATGCTGGTGTAGCTCAGTTGGTAGAGCAGCTGATTTGTAATCAGCAGGTCGGGGGTTCGAGTCCGTCCACCAGCTCCAAATTGACCTTCCGAACTACAATAGAATATGGGGGATTTCCCGAGCGGCCAAAGGGGGCAGACTGTAAATCTGTTGTCACTGACTTCGGTGGTCCGAATCCACCATCCCCCACCAAAAATCCAAGTCCTTAGGACTTGGATTTTTTAATATATAGGAAATTGCTCCGTTTCGGGCATTGAAGTTAGAGGTTTTGACGTAGTTCATGCCCGATCATCGTTGCGGGTCGGCACCCGCTTTTTTAATGTATAGGAATTTGCTCCGATTCGGGTACTGAAGAAACAAACTTATGTAAGGTTCAAGCCCGATCATCGTTGCGGGTCGGCACCCGCTTTTTTAATGTATAGGAATTTGCTCCGATTCGGGTACTGAAGAAACAAACTTATGTAAGGTTCAAGCCCGATCTTCGCTGCGGGTCGGCACCCGCTTTTTTAATATATAGGAAATTACTTCATTTCGTGTGAGTTGTTCGCACTTCAGAAATGGGCGAAATTCGGTGCGCCCGGCGGCGCTTTTTTATTCATTGAGAAAGCAATGGTATATCATCACACATAGCGTGTATATCATCAACAACGGCAATGCCGTTGTTGTATCTCAGCACACCTTTAGGTGTGTATTAATAAATTTTTCGCAATGATGATATGTAACACTTGACACCGTTGATGATATACAAGTCTTCGCCTTGTTTTGGAACGGATATTATAAAGAAAACGGTATTTTTACAGAAAGCAAATTATTATTACTATCCCAAATGAAAAGGAGTTTGTAATGAACAATCCCGATAAATTGATAAAAAGCTTATTATCATCAAAAAAGAATATTCGCATAAAGCTTCTCGGTGATTCTGTAACCCACGGGCTTGGCGGTGTAGGATTCGAGCAGGACGGTGAGCCTATCGCCGCAGGATATGCACGTAATCCCAACGGATACTGTTGGGCCAAATCCTTTAAGGAGTATATGGAAGAAAAGTACGGCGCTGAGGTTGTGAACAACGGATGCTGTGGGGCTGATATCCAGTTTCTTATAAATTATTTTGATACCTTGGTTGACGCAGAGGACGATCTTATTATCTGTACTATCGGTTCAAATAATCGTCCCTGTTACTGTGATAAAAATAACCTTCCGAGCCGCGAGGAATACGGAAGAGCCTTCTATGATTATATTGTAAGCTTTTACGGAATGTGCCGTGATGCAGGCAAGGAAGTAATTTTTGTTGCCGATATTCCCTGCGTTCAGAGGCACGAGGAGGACGGTCCCAATTATGTTATGATCCTGCATATGGACGATATAAACGCCATTCATAAAAGGGCGGCAGAAAACTTCGGCTTTCCCCTTGTATGTCTATACGAGCTCTTCCTTAATTACTGCAGCGAGAATAATGTAGAGCTCGATTCTCTCTATTGGGACGGACAACATCCAAACGACACAGGATATGACGTAATGTTCGGACTTTTGATTAAAGCATTATCTTTGTAAAATCATTTTATACTACTGAAGGAACGATCCTGAAAGCCACCTTGCCGATATATAACGGGGTGGCTTTTATTAATGAACGTAACTTTTTATTTTCGGCAAATGTACTCTTTTGGTGAAAGAATCCTTTTATTACAAGGGTTTTTGGCTTCTCTACGGTAGGTAGAGTCATGTAACTTTTATTCTACTGCCCCCAAATTTATAAGTAGATAATCTTTTCAATCAAGTAGGTTTACTTGTCTTTGGTGATTAAGATATAATGCTATGCGACGGATGTTGTGAAAGTTTTACGTTTAATACCAAAGGAGTAAAAAATGATTAAAGAAATACCGATTTTCTTTTCGACAGATGATAACTATATACCCTATCTTGATGTTGCCGTTGCCTCACTTATTGATAATGCTTGTAAGGAATATCGCTATAGGATCATCGTCCTGAATACTGGACTTGAACCTGATAACATCGCTAAGGTGAAAATGAACGAGCGCGAAGGCTTTGTAATAGAGTTTGTAGATATCACCTCTGCACTTGAAAACATCAAATCACATTTTAAAGACGTATATCATTTTTCTGTTGTAACCTATTACCGTCTTTTTATTGCTTCTCTTTTCCCCCAATACGATAGAATAATATATCTTGACAGTGATCTCGTCGTACTTGGAGATATTTCAAAGCTTTACGATATGCCGATTGGAGATAATATTTTGTGTGCGGCGCCTGAACAATTTGTACGTAATACTGAGGAATTCAGAGATTATGCCGATATTGCACTCGGTGTTGACCCGGACGGATACGTTAATGCAGGAGTTTTGGTGATCAATCTTAATGAATTCAGACGATGCAGGATAGAACAGCGGTTTGTTGAGCTTATCACTAAATATGATTTTGATCTGCTTGATCCGGATCAGGCATATTTGAATTATCTTTGTCGCGATAGGATCTACCTTCTTGAAAACGGTTGGAACAAGGAGCCTATGTCTCTCCCATGCGAAGGTGATAAGAATATAGTTCATTATGCTTTATATAAAAAGCCCTGGCAATATGATGACGTAATAGATGGCGAATATTTTTGGCTTTATGCAAAGAAATCTCCGTTTTATCCCCGTATACTTGAAAACAGATATGCCTTCGGCGACGAGGAACGAGCGAAAAAGGAAGAGAACGCAAGGGAAATATTAAGACATGCAAGGCTGATCACAGTATCGGAAAATACATTTTCAAAGCTGATAGGAAGGGGTTGAAATCATGGAAAGATCCGTTCATAAATCAGAGTTGCTCAGGAGGATAGCTGAGCTTGAAAAAAAGCAATTATGGCATCTTGACGTCGAGGATGATCCGGAGACCTATCCCCTTATGCCTGATGACGTAGATTACCTGAACGAAAAATTTTCTAACAGGATAAAAAATAAAATAGCAAATATATTCGGAAGCCGTTTTTTTGATAAAATGATAGCAAAAAAACAGCTTATAATCAAAGAGGTACGTGGTATTGAAAATTTTATTGCTGTCGAGGGAGGCAAGGTCGTCACCTGCAATCATTTCAGTATCGGTGACAACTATGCGGTATGGGTCGCACTCAGGGATCATATGAAGGGGAGGATGCTTTATAAGGTGATCCGCGAGGGTAATTATACAAATCCACCTAAGCCTTTCGGTCTTTTTATGAGACATTGTAACACGCTTCCGCTGTCGAGTCAGAAATCCACAATGATTAAGTTTATGAAGGCTTTTTCCGAGTTGATGCACCGCGGTGAGACAGTGCTTATATATCCCGAGCAGGGAATGTGGTGGAATTACAGAAAGCCCAGACCTATGCAGGAGGGAGCTTTTTCTCTTGCTGTGCGTAATAAGGTACCCGTAATACCGATATTTATCACAATGGAGGATAGCGATGTTCTTGATTGTGACGGTTTCTATGTTCAGGAGTATACTGTTCATATTCTGCCCGCGATATATCCTGATGCAGAGCTTTCTTACAGGGCGGCAAAACAGGATATGATGAATAAAAATTACGAGGCTTGGGTAAAGACATATGAGGACTTCTATAAAATTCCTCTTAGGTACAGTGAATCATGAAGCTTTATTTAACCGTTATAGGTTTTGCGATGCTGATAATTTCGGTAATTAATATTATTTTAGGCACAGCTTATGTGTACAGCATAATATTATTGGTTGTGATATGTACGGCTCTGCAGTTTTTACTTGACGGGTTGATTGCAATTGTAATAAATATAATGCCCGATAAGTATTTCGGAGCGGATAACCGATTGTATAACGTATCCGAGCTTGAAAAAAGGCTTTATAAAAGGCTGAAGGTACGAAGCTGGAAGGACAAGGTCTGGGAGCTTGGAGGGCTTGGGGGCTTCAGCAAAAAGAGCTTGGAAAAGCCGGACAGCGTAGAATATATAGAAAAATTCATTATCGAATGTAATAAGGGAGTTCTTACTCACAGGCTTTCGTATCCGATTGGTTTTCTGCCGATGCTCTTTACATCGGGTATATGTACATTTACCATCGCGCTTCCCGTAGCATTGGTCAATCTGTTTTTAAATATTTTACCCACCCTGGTGCTTCGGTATAATACTCCTAAATTGAAGGCTATGATGAAAAGAATGACGAGAAATTCGGCATAGAATGCTTCTGACAGCTTGCATTTTTAAAAAACATATGTTACAATAATATTATAAAAAAGAGTGAATCTGCCACCGGGTAGAGAATGCATTGCATTCGTTTACGCATCGTTAGGTCTTTGAAGATGTGTATTCGGGTGCATTTTTTTTAGGAGAATGCAATGAAAAGATTACTAAACTATTTTACCAAATGGGAGCTTATACTTTGGTCATCCTCGGTTTTGTTTATTACCGTGTTTTTTATGATGTTCGATAGAAGCTCCTATTTCAATCTTATAACCTCTCTTTTAGGTGCAAGTGCTCTTATCTTCTGTGCCAAGGGTCATCCCCTGGGTCAGCTTATGATATTTATTTTCGGTATTTTATACGGTATCATTTCTTACAGCTTTGACTATTACGGAGAAATGATGACCTATATGGGCATGAGCTGTCCAATGGCGCTTATTGCTTTGATATCATGGCTTCGTCATCCATATAAGGGAAACAAAAGTGAGGTCGAGGTCAACCGTTTAAAAGGGTCGGATTATCTTATCGGTATTCTTCTCTCCCTCTTGGTCACTGCGGTATTTTACTTTATTTTAAAGTATTTTGATACTGCTAATCTGATACCGAGCACCGTTTCGGTAACGACAACCTTTTTTGCGGTCTATCTTACCGCTAAACGCTCACCCTTCTATGCCCTTGCCTATGCGGCAAACGATATTGTTCTTATAATATTATGGGTTCTTGCAACCTTTAACGATATTTCATATATTTCGGTAGTGGTCTGCTTTACGGTATTTCTTGTTAACGATATCTACGGATTTATCAACTGGGAAAAAATGCAGAAAAAACAGAGGGAAACTATTGATTATTAGATATTAATATGATATATTAGTATCAAAGGAGTAGATTAAAATGAAAAAGATCTTTTCGTTATTTCTTATTGCAACTATGCTTATATTGGCTGTAGGTTGTTCACCCGACAAGGATAGTAAAAAGACATCCGAGAATGTTCAGGAAACCAAGACAGAAGCTCTTGAAACAGAAGCTCCCGATTCGGAAGAGGAGCCTGATTCCGAAGAGATTCCCGAGACCGAAGTTCTTGATAGCGAAGTGCCTGAGAGCGAAGCTTTTGAGGATGAGCAGGACGAGGCTGGACAAGTGGTTGAGGTTGATATCTCTTATCCTATTGATCTCATGTATTCTTCAGGAGCAGGTGCATGGTATGCTGATCTTATCTTGAACGAGGACGGAAGTTTTGAGGGTGAGTATTTTGACTTCGATGCAGGCAAATACTATACCTCTAAATACTCGGGTGTGTACTATCTTGAAAAGATAAACGATTACAGCTATACACTTACCTTCGGTGATTTTACATACCTTGACGAGCCCGGCTCAGTTTGGAGCGAAGGAGAAATCGAATATGAGGCGACCACATCAGTAGGCTTTGAAGATAGCGATGAGTTTGTTCTCTATACTCCCGACACTCCCGTAAGCGAGCTTGACGAGGAATTCCTTTTCTGGTATCACGGCGGTGAGCTTGGCGAAACCCTCGGATGTTATGCTCTTCGTAATCCTGTTAGTGAATCCGGATATTTTTCATATTGATAAAATACAGAAAAACTGCTTCAATGAAGCAGTTTTTTCTTTTGAAATTATTGACATATTTCGTCAAAAGTGATATTATTATTGACGTTTGATGTTTAGATGTAAGGAAGTGTAATTAAGTGAATCTTTATCTTAAGCCGCAGATATTTACGGCTATGAAAAACTATGACAAAAATCAGTTGGTCAAGGATATTATCGCGGGTATAATAGTTGCGATAATCGCCCTTCCTCTATCTATCGCTCTGGCTCTCGCATCCGGTGTTGAGCCTCAGTGCGGTATCTATACTGCTATTGCAGCAGGCTTTATTGTTTCACTGCTCGGCGGCAGTAACATTCAGATTGCGGGTCCCACCGCTGCCTTTGCTACCATAGTTGCAGGTATTGTTGCTGCTAAGGGTATGGAGGGTTTGGTTATCGCCACCATAATCGCAGGTATTATTCTTATACTTATGGGTGTGCTTAAGCTCGGCGGTCTTATCCGACTTGTTCCCCATTCTATAACTGTCGGCTTTACCTCAGGTATTGCTGTGACCATCCTTCTCGGACAGATCAAGGATTTTCTCGGTATCAGCTATGCCAAGGACGTTAAGCCGGTTGAGGCTATCGATAAGATGGAGGCTAATTTTGAGTTTATCTCTACCTTTACATGGCAGGCACTTTTGGTAGGCGTGATCTGTCTTGCGATACTTATTATTTATCCTAAGTTTGAAAAGAGAGTTCCCCCTTCTCTTATAGCGGTTATAATAAGCGTGCTTGCGGTTAAGTTTATTCCGGTACTCAGTGACGGTGTGTTCACTATCGGCGAGCTGTACAATAACATTCCCTCGGGTCTTCCCAAGTCCCCTGTGGTCGGTATGAATATCAGCGTGGATACGGTAGTAAACGCTATTCCCGATGCGGTTAAGATCGCTGTGCTTGCAGCCATCGAGTCGCTTCTTTCCTGCGTTGTAGCGGATTCAATGGTCAACTCCAAGCATAATTCCAATTCCGAGCTTGTGGCTCAAGGTCTTGGTAACATAGGCTCGGCGTTTTTTGGCGGTATTCCCGCTACAGGTGCTATTGCAAGAACTGCGGCTAATGCCAAGAACGGCGGAAGAACGCCTGTTGCAGGTATGGTACATGCTGTTGTGCTTCTTCTTGTTATTCTTTTCCTTATGCCCTTGGCAAAGCTTATCCCAATGCCCTGTATAGCGGCGATCCTCTTTATGGTTGCTTATAACATGAGTGAGTGGAGAAAGTTTGTGGGAATAATTAAGGAAAGGGCTGTAACCGATATTATAGTAATGGTGGTTACATTCCTTCTTACAGTTATCTTTGACCTTGTAGTGGCAATCGCGGTAGGCGTGGTGCTTGCGCTTGTTTTCTATCTTTTCAAGAGATTCGTGTTCAAAAAAGAGGTAAAGGAAAATGTATGAGCTTGTCAGACTGACAGATAAGTGTTATTACATAGAGAGCCCTGCTAAGATAGGTCTTATTAAAACAGGCGAAAACGAGGTATGTCTTATTGACAGCGGAAACGACAAGGATGCGGGACGTAAGGTCAGGCAGCTTCTTGATGCTAACGGCTGGATGCTTAAGGCAATATACAACACCCATTCCAATGCCGACCATATAGGAGGAAATAAATATCTGCAGAGCCAGACCGGCTGTAAGATATATGCTCCCGGTATAGAATATGATTTTGCCTGTCATCCCATTCTTGAACCCTCCTTTCTTTACGGAGGATATCCCTCAAGGGACCTTCGTCATAAATTTCTTATGGCACAAGAAAGCGACTGTCTGCCTTTGACTGTGGATTCTCTTCCCGAGGGCATGGAGATAATACCTCTTCCCGGTCACTTCTTTGATATGGTGGGTTTCAAATATGACGGTGTGGCATATATCGCAGACTGTCTTTCAAGTAATATTACCCTTGATAAGTATGGAATAGGCTTTGTATACGATATAGAATCCTATCTCTCCACCCTTGAAACCGTAAAAGCAATGGATTCAACTTTCTTTGTTCCGTCTCATGCAGAGGTGTGCGAGGATATAGGTGAGCTTGCTCAGCATAATATCGACAAAGTGAACGAGATATGCAAAAAAATTGTCGATATTTGCTCTGCACCTATGATATTTGAGGACATACTCAAAAGATTATTTGATGAGTACGCTCTTAAAATGACATTTGAGCAGTATTGTCTTGTCGGTTCAAGTGTCCGTTCTTATCTTTCATATTTGAAGGACAAGGGTGCTTTAAATGTAATATTTGAGGATAATTATCTTAAATGGCACAAAATTTAATACAGATACTTGAAATATCGAACAATATTTGATATAATTATCATTGACAGATTTTGTCTATAAAAGAAAGTGAGGATGAAAAAATGTTGAATTTAAAAAATATCGCTAAGATATTAGTGTTGGTTGCGACGGTTGTTTCTGTAATACTCAGCGTTGTGGTGATCGCTAATTTCAGAAGCATCAACAGTAAAGTTGCGTTGATCGAAGAAAACGATGATCTTTTGGAAGGCTTACAGAACGATAACCTTACTGTTGAGGACGAGGAGGATCTTCTTGAGCTTCTCGATATTTCGGAAGATGATATCGAAAGAATTGAGAATTTTGACGGTCAGGACCCCCAGGAGATAATTGATATCGTAAAAAGTATCGGTGCAGAGGCATTGGCTGTTTCCATGGCGGCAAGCCCTGAGGCAAAGGCAGCTATGCAGACGATTGTAAATATAGTTACAGTATGGTATATTATAATTATCATATTCACCGTACTTCTCGGTTTAAGAATGCTCAAGTCTATCAGAAAGCATAAGCTCATCAAGGCTGTTATATCGGTAGTGCTTGCACTTGTACTTTCATTGCTCAGTGCATTTGTAGTATGGCCTATGCTTTTGATGTCTGTACTTACCATTGTATTTGTAGTATTAACAAAAAAGGAAGACTAAAAATAACAAAAAAGGTTGCATCTTTGGTGTAGCCTTTTAGTTGTAGGTATAAAAAATGATTTGTAAAAATTGCGGAGCGGAAATTAAAGACAATATAAGCTTTTGCCCTAAATGCGGTACTTCTCAGGAGGTGTCCGCAAAGAAGGCAGAAGGCAAAAAGGTATGTACGAGAAAGGAATACTTTGAAGAGCTTGCCCCCGAAAAGGCAAAGAAATTCCGTAAGAAGGGAATTATATTTTCTGTAGTATTTATCGTATTATCTTTATTAATATGTGCGGTACTTTGGATCGCCGTAAACGAGCTGGATTCTTATTCTCAGGTATATTCGGACAACAGTGAGCTTATCGGTGATTTCATGGACGATCCCGAAAGCCTTTCGGAAAGAGATGAAAGAGACCTTCTTCGTGTGCTCGATATGACAAGAAGTGAGTTTGCTGAGTTTGAATCCAAACTAAGAAATGAAGGCTTACAGAGTATAGACGAGCTTACCGAATATGTAAATCTTGATGCAGTAATAATAGTAGCGATGTCAGATGCAGGTGTAGGCAATATGGCGAATGCAGCTATAGCGGCTGTGGTATCGGCGGTCGTATTTATAATCACTGTCTGTGTGATATGCTCGATACTTGCGCTTTTGGCAGTCATATTCAATATAGAAGGTTTGGCGATTGCAGGATTGACTGTATCTGCACTTTTCGTTTTACCGACCTTCCTTGCGACACTTCCTCTTATGATCCTTTCTCTTATAATACTCGGAATGATGAGAAAGAGCAGAAGGGAATACGATAAATATATTAAGAGTTTGAAGTAATAAAAATATCGGCAGATTTAAGAAGTCTGCCGATTTTTAAAATTTATAGGAAATTGCTTCATTTCGTGTGGGTTGTTCGCACTGCAGAAATGGGCGAAATTCGGTGCGCCCGGCGGCGCTTTTTTAATATATAGGAAATTGCTCCGTTTCGGGCATTGAAGTTAGAGGTTTTGACGTAGTTCATGCCCGATCATCGGTGCGGGCCGGCGCCCGCTTTTTTATTATTAAAATTCTTCTATTTTCGCCTTTCTTGACGTAATGGTTTTTATAAGCTCTGTGTCAAATTTCGGCTGACGGTCGTAGGTATAGAGGCCGTTTGCTTCAGACTCTATGTCGTATAGCTGAGTATAGCAGAAGGCGGAAATGCCCTTGTTATCAAGAAGAGCATCGGTAAGAAGTCTGTAGCGCTCATAGAATTCCTCAAGGGTCTTGGGCGCATTACCGTATCCCCAATCATTATCTCCCTTTTTGTCGCTGTCAATATGCCAGGAAGCACCGCCGTATTCGGAAAGGAAGCAAAGCTTGTCTGACTTTTCCCAAACAGGCTTTTTGTAGAGGGTTTCGTGTATATATTCACATTCCTTGCCTTCGTTCAGAGGCGCATATCTTTCTTTGAAGGATACGGGATCCTGATTGTAGTCATGACAGTCGAGCATATCGTAGCAGCCTTCAACGTGATGGAAGCCGGAAACACCTATAAAGAGTCGGGTCGGGTCGTAAGCCTTGGTTATTTCATACAGGTGGCGGATAAGCTCCACGTCTACGTTATGTCCCGTTTCGTTCATGGGACACCAGCCGATGATAGCGGGATGATTGTAATCACGAAGTATCTCGTTGAACCATTCGGATGCCATATTTTGATAGGATATAGCGCCGTTCCCCGTTCCAAGACCCCAGTTGGGATATTCACCCCATACGAGGTAACCGAGACGGTCACAGTGATAGAGAAATCTTTCCTCAAAGACCTTCATATGAAGTCTTGCGCCGTTGAAACCGCATTCCTTGGCTCTGACTATATCCATATAGAGATCATTGTCACAAGGGGCAGTATAAATACCCTCGCGATAAAAGCCCTGATCGAGCACAAGGCGCTGGAAGATAGGCCGGCCGTTAAGATAGGTAACTCCGTTTTTAAGAGCGATATCGCGCAAACCGAAATAGCTTTTTACCTTATCGTCACCGAGTGTAAATTCTATATCATAAAGGTTGGGAGAATCTACGTCCCATAAATACCTTTCCTTTAACGGAAGGGAAAAGGTTATATGATCCCAGGCTACCGTTTTTTCGATATATCCCATTTCCTTACCTTTGAAGGAGGCAACTGCTGTAAGGGTCATATCCTCGGCATTTGCTGTTTTTATTTCGCAGAGAAGCTCGCTCTCTTTGGCATTTGGAGTCATCTTGATATGCTTGATATAGGCATCAGGTGTGTTTTCAAGCCATACCGTCTGCCATATACCTGTGGTGCGGGTATACATGGTTCCCGAGGGGTAGAAATCCATGGACTGCTTACCGCTGGGGGTATCGTCGCTTCTTTCATCGTCTGCGGCGAATACCGTTACTCGGTTCTCACCCTTATTCAGATATTTTGTGATATCAAAGGAGAAGGAGAGCATGCCGCCGCGGTGAAAACCGATCTTTTCTCCGTTTATATACACAATGGTGTAGTAATCGCAGGCTCCTATATGCAGAAAGGTGCGTCTGCCCTTTTCCTGCCAGCCTTCGGGTGTGGTAAACGCTCTTGTATACCAGACTCCGTACATGAAATCGGTATGCTCTATACCCGAGAGCTTTGACTGGGGACAGAAGGGAACATTTATTTTCATATCAAAGGAGGATCTTCGGTAAAACTCTCTTTCAAGTCCGCTTCTTGTGTTATCTATGGTGAAATCCCACTCTCCGTTAAGATTGAGCCAGCTTTCTCTGACCATACCCGGACGGGGATATTCGTTACGCATTATTTCTGACATAGTAATACCTCTTTTTGCAAATGATATAACTATTATACTCTATATCCGATAATTTTGCAAGATATCGAATTTTGTTGACATAAATATTTCGTTGTGCTATAATAAACTATCCTTAGATTAAGGAAAAATCCTTTGTGGAGATGATGTAATGACTAAAAAAACTAAAATTATCGTAATATCGGCTATAGCTGTAGTCCTTATAGCGGCATTGGTGCTGACTCTGGTCCTCGTTCTCGGCAAGGATAAGGATTCAAAGGCTAAGAATAACGGTGAAAGAGTAACACAGCAGACCGAACAGAAGGAGCCTGACACCTTTAAGATCACATTCGATCCCGATGAAGGAGAATTTGCTGAGGGCACGGTATCTGAATTTACCGCTAAGACCGGTGACGTATTAAAGGATATCGTAGGCGATACTCCGGTTCCCATAAAGGAAGGTTACGAATTTGTTTGCTGGCAGAACGGTAAGAGCGTTTACGACGAAAAGAAGACGGTGAAGTACGATATTACCTTTACCGCCAATTGGCGCGAGCTTGAGAAATATACCATCACCTTCGATGCTGCAGAGGGCAGCTTTGATGAGGAGGCGATTACCGAGTTTGTTGTAATCGAGGGACAGAGCTTGGGAGAGGTCGGTGTTGATCCCATTGCTACCCGTGCAGGCTATGACCTTGATAATTGGTATTATGGAGAAGAGGCCTTTGACCTTGAGACCGTAGTGACAGAGGACAGGACCTACACTGCAAAGTGGGTTCCTATGGAAGGTGTTCTGACCTCTGAATATCTTGAAAGAGACGGAGGTAAGTGGAAGACTACCGTTAATATGATGAAGGTTCTTGAGGCCAACGATATCGCCAATCTTCCTACCGGCTTTGAGAGTGATGCTAAGCTTACAGGATATTTCGTGTTCGATGAGGGTAAGGTTTCGATATATGCAACCGAGAAGGGACTTAAGGATGTGGCGGACGATTATCTTGAGGATCTTATCTCAGCCTGCGAGGATGACGAGGATATGATGTATTCTGCGCTTATGTCCTTATACGGTCTTGACAGTAAGTCTGCGGTTGACGACTATATGGAGGAGGAATACGGAGTTCCCAAGATAATTTGGAAGGCGCTCGTTATCCCCACCATGAAAGAACAGGATCCCGATGAGCTCGTAGAGGGTATCGTTGATGAGAACGGTCAGTATATTCTCGTTAAGTCCGAAACCTATACCGTAGATCCTGACAAGGGAACTGTTACCATAGATGAGGATACCTTTACCGTAGGCTCTATGAAGGACGATGAGTTTAAGATCACAGCGGCAACCGGCGCCAATAAGGGCTATAAGGGTGCCAAGCTTAAGAGACAGTAATAAGAATAATAATTAAAGCACTTGGCGGGGATAAGCCCTCCGAGTGCTTTTATATAGCAAGGGAAAATATGAAAAAGTTTTTGTGTTTGATTTTAAGCCTTATATTGGTATTGACTGTGCTTTCCTCCTGTAAGGTCGAGAAAAAGGAAGTTAAAAAGGTCGGAATAACGGAAAAGGTCGAGCAGACAAAGGCAGAGGATAATACTTCTGTTAAGACGGACAAGAACGAGAGTAGCTCCAAAGCGGACATCAAGAAGCCTAAGGACGATCCTTCCGTTCCTGACGGTATAGGGAGTATAAAGCCCATGAAGAATATCAAGTCGAGAACTATTCTTGTATATATCGTCGGCTCGAATCTTGAAAGTCAGTATGCTGCGGCGACCAACGACCTTATTGAGATGCAGGATTCGGGTGTGGATACTGATAAGAATAATATAGTTATCTATGCAGGAGGCTCTAATCTGTGGCAGAACAATCTTATCAGTGCAGACAATAATACTGTTCTCAGTATTGAAAACGGATACTTTAATACAGAGAAGAGCTATCCCGTAAAGAATATGGGAGAGAGTGAGACCCTGACCGAATTTATAAAGTATGGACTTGAAAACTTTAAGAGTGATTCATACAGCCTTATTTTATGGGATCACGGATCGGGTCCTATTGAAGGCTACGGTAATGATGAGATAAGCGGTGACGTGCTTACTCTTTCGGAAATAGGTCAGGCACTTAAGGACAGCGGTCTCGGTGTTAACCGAAAGCTTGAGCTTATAGGCTTCGATGCCTGTCTTATGAGCTCTGTGGAGACAGCCTGGATGCTTAGAAATTACGCAGAATATTTTGTTGCGTCTCAGGAGATCGAGCCGGGCAACGGCTGGGATTATTCCTTCCTTTCTGAGCTTGGTAACTGCAAGAACGGTGCCGAACTTGGTACAGCTATAATAGATTATTATTATGATTCTACATATTTGAACTACGGTAACTCCGCAGACATAACCCTTGCCTGCATGGATCTTTCTGAAGTCGAAAACGTTGAGAAAAAGATAAATTCGCTCTTCAAAAAGGCGTATAACGGTGATTTTGCAGAGTTATCTCAGATGGTTGTTGACAGTAAGTTTTTTTATCCCGATGCATATCTTGACCTTGTGGATATAAACAGCCTTGCCACTAATATGAAGTCAAGTTATAAAAAGCAGGCAGAGGCACTTATCAAGAGTGTTTCGGATTTCGTGGTATACAACAGAACCAATGTGGATAGAGCCAACGGTGTTTCGCTCTATCATCCCTATTATAATGAATATTATCTGACCGAGTATCTTGAGGTATATGACAGCTGGGGTTTTGCATCCGATTACTATGATTATATCGATCATTTTGCCGAGCAACTGGGAGGTACGGGATATTTTGACTGGCTTGAGTTCTTCGGAATGGGCGCAGAGGAGGATGTCGACGAGGATGAGAGAGAATTCTCTGTAGAGCTGACGGACAGGCAGGCAAAGAATTATGCATCCTCGAAGTATTATATAGTAAAGAAGACCGCAAAGGACGAATACATCTTTATTTTCTCGGGTAACGATGCCGAGCTTGACGAGAATAATATTCTCAGCGCCGATTACAAGGGCAAGGCGATTTACGGTGTTAATGATAAGACAGGTGAGCTTTCCGAGGTTCCTCTGGCGATGTATCAGTTTGACGATACATATTATTTTCCTGCGATATTCTGCGATACCGAAACCTTTGAGATGACCAATGCTCAGTGGAGAATGAGCTTTGAAGACGGTGAGCCTGTGTTAAGGACGGCATATCCCCTTACCGATGACATGAAGGGCTCTGCTCCAAAGCAGTATCTTGATCCCGAGGACTATGACTATATTCAGATAGCTGTAATGTCAAAGAAGCTTACTAAGGATGAGGAGGGTAATCCCTTACCATATACCGAATGGAAGGAAACGGATAATGTTTATTTCCATGAGTATTCGGTAGAGGACGGATTTTCTCTCACTCAAGAGGACGTGGACTATGAAGGAGATTATTATGTGTTCTTCGAGGTCACCGACGTTTACGGAGATACCTATACAAGTAAGCTGACCAAGCTTAAATAGATTAAAAGGAACTCAAAAACGAGTTCCTTTTGTATTGTCAGCTATTCTTTAAGAAGCTTTCGATATACTCTATTTGCATCTCAACAGAAGCTACGTTTGTGCCGCCCTTTGAGATACGCTTTGCTACGCAGGTTTCAAGGTTGATCGCCTCGTAGATATCCTCATCGAAAAGCTCGCTCATTTCCTTGTACTTCTCAAGGGGGAGCTCTTCAAGGGTGGTCTTTTCGGCGATGCACATAGCCACGCTCTGACCTACTATCTTGTATGCTGTACGGAAGGGCATACCCTTCTTAACAAGGTAGTCAGCGCAGTCGGTCGCATTGATAAAGCCTCCGGAGGCTGCGCGGTACATATTTTCCTTGTTTACACGCATGGTAGCAAGCATGGGTGTTGCGATAGAGAGACAAGCGGAAACAGTTTCAACGCTGTCAAATATAGATTCCTTGTCCTCCTGCATATCCTTGTTGTAGGCAAGGGGAATACCTTTAAGAACCGTGAGTATACCCATGAGGTCACCGTAAACACGGCCTGTCTTGCCGCGGATAAGTTCTGCCATGTCGGGATTTTTCTTTTGAGGCATGATGCTACTGCCTGTGGAATAGGAGTCATCGAGGTCGATGAACTTGAACTCCCAGCTTGACCACATGATTATCTCCTCACAGAGACGGGATAGGTGCATCATGATGATTGCAAAGCAGGATGAAAGCTCAACACAGTAGTCGCGGTCGGAAACACCGTCAAGGCTGTTGAGAGCCACACCGTCAAATCCAAGCTCTGCGGCTACCATATCGCGGTCTGTGTCGTAGGTAGTACCTGCAAGAGCGCAAGAGCCGAGGGGGGAAGTGTTCATAAGAGCCTTTGCGTTCTTAAGTCTTACGATATCGCGGGAGAACATCATTGCATAAGCCATCATGTGATGTCCGAAAGTGACGGGCTGTGCTCTCTGGAGGTGAGTATAGCCGGGCATGATAACGCCCTTATGCTCCTTTGCAAGCATGAGTAATGCTTCCATTAATTCTTTAACAAGAGCAATTACCTCGTCGGTTCTTGTCTTCATATACATCTTAAGGTCGAGAGCAACCTGGTCGTTACGGCTTCTTGCGGTGTGAAGCTGCTTGCCTATATCACCGATACGCTTAGTAAGCTCAGCCTCGATGAACATATGTATATCTTCGGCATTCATATCAAAATCAAGCGTTCCTTCTTCAAGGTCTGCTAATATCTCACCGAGTGTTTCGATTATCTTTTCGCTTGAAGTGGTAGGAATGATACCCTTTGCACCAAGCATTGCCGCATGAGCCATAGAGCCGCGGATATCCTCGCGAAACATTTTTGAGTCAAAGCGGATAGAAGAGTTAAAGTCATTTGCTGCCGCATCAAGCTCCTTTGCGAAGCGGCCTGCCCACATTTTTTCCATAAAATATTTCTCCGTTTGTTGTTTCAATGTATAATAAAACAAGTATATAACATATTGACGAAAAAGTCAATATACAGTATAATTAATGGGTGTTGAGAATAACAGAATTAGATGTTTTGAGTAAAATCAATTTTACGAAATTATTCGACATCGGTTTATAATTAGTGTATCATGTGTAAAAATGAGGAGATAAAAATGAAAAAGATTATTACATTATTATTGTGTGTTGCGATGCTTTGCAGCCTTGCATCCTGTGGTAAAAAAGAGGAAAAAACAACTCAAAAGGATAAGGATATTACCGACAGCAAGACTACTCTTGAAGATGTATCTGAAGAAAATGATGAGACATTACCGGAAGATACCGAGCCAAGAGCTGAGGAAGAAACAGATGTCGCAGAAAAAGACGTTGCAACAGAGAATAAGGACGCTGAGTCGCAGGAAAGCGAAGAAGCACCCTCCGAGGAGGAAGAAGCGGAAGAGCTTGAAGAAACGAAAGAGTGTATAGAACTCCCTTACAGACAGACTATAGCTGCCGGCTACGATACAAGCGTTGCAATTCAGTCGGATGGAAAGATAACTTGTGTCGGTGAGGATAGCTGCTATGCTACCGATGTTGTTTCTGTTGATCAGCACAGACACTATATTTGTATAAAATCCGACGGAAGTATATCGGCAGGCGGAACCAAAAACTTACTTGGTGAATGTAATGTTTGGGAGTGGACTGATATTGTTGCAGTTGCTGCAGGAGAGGACTTCTCAGTCGGACTGAAATCTGACGGAACAGTGGTAACTACCGGTTATTTATACGGTGACTTTGCGGGAGTTGATTCCTGGACTGATATTGTTGCGATTGATGCAGGCTCTTATACGATGGTCGGATTGAGATCTGACGGAACTGTAGTAGCTGCAGGAAGTTATAATCAGGATATTGAAGCCTGGACTGATATAGTGGCAGTTTCTGCATCTAACGGTTGTGTGGTCGGTATTAAATCTGACGGAACTGCTATAGCCTCGGTAACTCATTCCGAGGATCCTAGAGGAAAGGTTTCGCATTGGAGTGACCTTGTAGCCGTTTCCGTGGCTCTTAATCATGTCGTAGGACTTAGATCTGATGGAACTGTTGTATCGACTGTGATTGAGGACATCGAATTTGATTGGGGACAATGCGCGGTTTCCGATTGGACCGATATAGTAGAGATTTCAGCCAATTACACACATACTCTCGGCTTGAGATCTGACGGTACCGTGGTATCTGCCGGCAGAGGGGACAAATGTGAGGTCTCCGGTTGGAGCAATATCCAACTTCCTTGAATATAAAAAGCTTTTCGGTTTTTGTGCCGAAAAGCTTTTTTGTTTGATTGGGTACGGCAGCTTGCCGCTTACTTTGTTCTGTTGTAGATCATCTGTGCCGCTGTGTCAAGACAATCGTTTTCCATCATTTCGAGCGCACCCTTGTCGCAGGCTGCTGCTAACTTGGGATCGATCGGGATTCTGCCGAGGATATCAAGGTTGAACTCCTCTGCTACCGCTTCAAGCTTGCTCTCGCCAAAGAGAGAGATCTCCTTACCGCAGTCGGGACACTTGAGATAGCTCATGTTTTCTACAAGACCGAGAACGGGGATATTCATCATCTTCGCCATATTAACAGCCTTTGCCACGATCATGGATACGAGATCCTGAGGAGTGGTAACGATAACGATGCCGTCAAGGGGAAGGGACTGGAATACGGTAAGGGGTACGTCACCTGTGCCGGGAGGCATATCGACGAACATATAGTCTACATCATCCCAGATTACATCTGTCCAGAACTGCTTAACGGTTCCTGCGATTACGGGACCTCTCCAGGTAACGGGAGACTGCTTATCGGGGAGCAGACAGTTTACAGACATAACCTTGATGCCTGTGGTGGTCTCAACAGGGAACATACCGTCGTCGGTGCCTGTAACCTTGCAACCGTGGAGGTCGAAGATCTGGGGGATGGAGGGACCGGTAACGTCTGCGTCAAGGATCGCGGTGTTGAATTCCATACGGCTGAAAAGAACAGCAAGCATAGAGGTAACAAGTGACTTACCTACACCACCCTTTCCGCTGACAACGCCGATTACTTTTTTTACGTTACTCAACTTGTTCTGGGGTGCAAGCAGGCTCTCTCTTTTGGAGGCACAGTTTGTGCTGCACGTAGAACAGTCATGAGTGCAATTTTCTTCTGCCAATTTTTTCACCTCTGAAATAATAAATAAAAATAATTACCTTATATTATACACCTCTTTTTCGGGAAATACAATACCTAAGCGGATTTTTATGCAATTTGTACGGCATAGAGGTGTCAAATTAATAAATTGTGACGATTTTTTTGAAGGTTTTAAAAAAACTATAGATTTTTTTTGTCGTATGGTGTATAATATATTGAATACTTATAGAATTGGGAAAAATATATCCACTTATCAAAGGAGTGTTAAAATGAAGATCTCGAAGATCGTTGAGCTTTTAGGCGCAGAGGTAGTCTGTGGAGAGGACAGGCTTGAGGAAGAAGTTCATAATGCCTGCGGTTGTGATATGATGAGCGATGTTCTCGCTTACGTCAAGGATCAGGCGGTGCTCCTAACAGGACTTTGCAATCTTCAGGTTGTCCGAACAGCGGTAATGATGGATATGAAATGCATCGTTTTTGTTCGTAACAAGAAGCCTACCGATGACATCATCGAGTTGGCGCGTGAAAGTGATATTGTAGTTCTTACATCCCCCAAGCGTATGTATACCGCCTGCGGAGCTCTCTACGTGAACGGTCTCCAGGGCGGATCTATAGCACATCAGTAGGAGGTTATTATGAGCGAGCCTATCAGATTTCATTTTGACGTAGACGGTGAGAATTTTTCTTCTGCGGGTGAGGCTTCTGTTCAGGTGAAGCGTATGCTCCGTCAGATAGGTATTCCCCCGGAGGTTATAAGACGCGTTTCGGTCGCTATGTATGAAGGTGAGATAAACATGGTTATCCATGCAAACGGCGGAGATGCGGATGTTGTGGTTGAACCGGGTAAGGTCACTATTATATTAAAGGACACAGGTCCCGGTATTGCGGATATCGATCTTGCTATGCAGGAGGGATATTCTACGGCTCCCGAAAACGTAAGGTCTTTGGGCTTTGGTGCAGGTATGGGTCTTCCCAATATGAAGAGATATACCGACGATATGCAGATAGAGTCCACGGTGGGAGTAGGTACTACCGTAACCATGACCGTCCTATTTTAAGACAGGAGAATAATAATGTCCAATTTCAAGCATTCGGTATTTCTCCAGGTCGATAAATGTAAGGGCTGTACAAACTGTGTCAAGCGTTGTCCCACAGAGGCGATAAGAATACAGAACGGCCATTCGGTTATAGATGAGGAGCGTTGCATCGACTGTGGCGAGTGTATCAAGCACTGTCCCTATAATGCAAAGAAGGCTCTCTCGGATAAGCTGGAGAAATACAAGGATTATAAATATAAAATAGCTCTGCCCGCGCCTGCTCTTTATGGACAGTTCGACAATCTTGACGATATAGATTACATCGTTTCCGGACTTTTAGAGTGCGGCTTTGACGACGTATATGAGGTTGCCAAGGCGGCGGAGATAATTTCGGAATATACACGCAATTATTTAAGAAGAACGGATATTGCAAAGCCTGTCATCAGCTCTGCATGTCCCGTTATTGCAAGACTTATAAGTAAGCGTTTCCCCTATCTCTGTGATAATCTCCTTCCCATTATCCCACCTATAGAGTTGGCGGCAAAAATGGCAAAGAAGGAAGCAAAGGAGAAGCACCCCGAGTTAAAGGACGAGGATATATGTGCTGTCTTTATTTCACCCTGTCCTGCTAAGGTCAGCTACGTTCGTAATCCCATTGGCGTGGAGAAGAGCGCAGTAGACGGCGTTGTTTCGATAAGCGAGATATACTTCCTCTTGGTGAATTCGATGAAGAAGATAGTCAATCCCGAGGTTCAGTCCCAGACGGGTCTTGTGGGTGTCAGCTGGGCAGGAAGCGGAGGAGAAGCAGCAGCTCTCTTCAATGATAAGTATCTCTCTGCCGACGGTATTGAGAACTGTATCAAGGTTCTTGATGAGATAGAGAATGAAAACTTTGCCGGACTTGAGTTTATTGAGCTCAATGCCTGCAGCGGCGGATGTGTAGGCGGTGCACTCACCGTTGAAAATCCCTACATAGCAAAAGCAAGATTACAGATACTGCGCAGATATCTGCCCGTATCTCAGAATCATATAGAAAGACGTGATCCTACAGCGGTTCCCGAGGGATTCTTGTGGGATGATCCTCTGGAGTATTCCCCGGTTATGCAGCTTGACTCGGATATGGGTGAGGCTATGAAGAAGATGGCGGATATTCAGGCGATCTACGAAATGTTCCCCCACCTTGACTGCGGAGCCTGCGGCGCGCCTACCTGTCGTGCCTTTGCAGAGGATGTTGTCAAGAATAACGGCGACGTAAGTGACTGTATCTTCATCATGCGTGAGAGGATCAGAGAGCTTTATAAGGAGCGTGAGAAAAATGACGGTAAATGAGCTTATAACCAAGCTTGATCTTGAGGTATTAAGCCTTGAGGACGGAGAGCGTGAGATCACAGGCGGCTATACGGGAGATCTTCTCAGCTGGGTGATGGGTAGAGCCGAGAGCGGTGATATGTGGGTTACCATTATGACCAATATCAATGTTATCGCAGTGGCAGCTCTTGCAGATACAGCCTGCGTTGTTATAGCGGAGAATGCCGAGATAAGCGATGACGTCGTAGCTAAGGCTAAGGCTCAGGGCATAAATCTTCTTCGTACTCCCATGTCTGCATACAAGGTATGTAATGAGCAGATACTTCTATGATCTGCATATTCACTCCTGTCTTTCTCCTTGCGGAGATGACGATATGACTCCTGCCAACATCGCGGGAATGGGAGTGATAAACGGATTGAACATAATGGCTTTGACCGACCATAATACCTGCGGCAATTGTCCTGCATTTTTCAAGGCTTGCCGTCAGCACGGTATAATTCCCGTAGCGGGAATGGAGCTTACCACCGCAGAGGATATTCATCTGGTATGTCTCTTTGAAGACTTGGAGGTGGCAATGAGCTTTGACGCGGAGGTCAAGGGTCATATAATGGATATAAAAAACCGACCGGATATCTTCGGACATCAGTATTATATGGACGAAGCAGACAATATACTCGGAGAAGAGGAGAAATTGCTTATCTCCGCGACCGATTATAATGTAGAGACTGCGATAGCCCTGGTTCACGGCTACGGCGGAGTCTGCTATCCGGCACATATCGACCGTACCTCAAACGGTATGATAGCAACCTTGGGCGATATTCCTCTTGAATACGGCTTTACTACAGTTGAATTTAACGATAATGAAAATGTCGGAAGCTATAGGGAAAAGTACGCTGCAGTAAAGGATGCAAGAATACTTTGCTCTTCGGATGCCCACTATCTTTGGGATATAAACGAGGCTAAGCATTCTCTTGAGATAGACGATGAGCCTTATTCAAATGCTCTTGTCCGTAAAAATTTGTTATTTGATATTATTTATAATATAAAATAAAATATATAAACCACATGGAGGTAAAAAAACATGAAAAAGAAACTGACCACGGTCATGTTTCGCGGTACTAAGGCTCAGGAAGAGCAGCTTATCGCTGTTATTGACAAGTACCGTGACACAGAAGGCGCAATGATGCCCGTTCTTCAGCAGGCTCAGGAGATTTATGGTTACCTGCCTATAGAAGTTCAGAAGATCATTGCACAGAGAATGGATGTTTCGCTCGAAGAGGTATACGGCGTTGCTTCCTTCTATTCTCAGTTCTCACTTAATCCCAAGGGCGAGGTTGCTATTGCAGTTTGCCTCGGTACAGCATGCTACGTTAAGGGCGCAGGCGACATCATTGACAGAATTTCCATGAAGCTCGGCGGTCTTGCAGCGGGTGACACATCTCCCGACGGTAAGTACTCTCTTGAGGCTACACGTTGTATCGGTGCTTGCGGTCTTGCACCTGTATTGACCGTAAACAACGAGGTATACGGCAGACTTAAGAAAGAGGATGTTGACGATATCCTCGCAAAGTACATGTAAAATTCGGCCATGAAGGAGTTATCCCTTAATATTCTTGACGTTACCGAAAATTCGGTCAGCGCAGGAGCAAAAAACATTTTGGTATCGCTTATTGAGGATGAAAAGGGAATGCTTACCCTTACCATCAAGGATAACGGATGCGGAATGACTCCCGAGGTTGTAAAAAGCGTTATAGATCCCTTCTATACCACCCGTACTACCAGAAAGGTAGGCTTGGGCGTACCGCTTTTGAAATTGGCGGCGGAGCAGACGGGGGGAAAAATCAATATCGAATCCGAGGTAGGTGCGGGAACTACGGTTACTGCAACCTTCGATACGAAGAGTATCGACTTTACTCCCATTGGAGATATGACCTCAACTCTGGTAACCCTTATAATGGGCGCGCCTGATATCGATTTTGAATATGTCCACCAAAAGCCGGGGGCAGAGGTAGCCCTTTCCACCATGCAACTACGCGAGGTGCTCGGCGATGTGTCGCTCGGAATGCCCGAGGTGCTTGAATGGATCAGAGAATATCTTACAGAACAATATAAAAATTTTGGAGGAATAAACTAATGAAATCATTAGCTGAACTCGCTGCTATCAGAGATAAAATGAAGAATAAAGTAGCAATAAGAGACAGCGAAAACGGTACACGTATCGTTGTTGGTATGGCTACCTGCGGTATCGCTGCAG
>SVTI01000029.1 GCA_015063855.1 Oscillospiraceae bacterium | reverse complement strand
TTGTCCGCATCTGCAAAGCCCTCAAAGGAGGCGTTCTCTACAGTTATATCCATGCCTTTATATTCTGCGTATCTTCTGAGCATGGTTGCAAGCTGTTCACGGGAGATAAGAGTATCGGGAGCAAATTTGCCGCCGCCTACACCTGTGGTTATTCCCTTTTGATTAGCCCATTCTACGGCAGAAGCATACCACGCGGTAGCCTTAACGTCCTTAAAGGAGCTGCCCTGATAGTCAGCCTTATTATAGCCGTCAGCATTGGCAAGAACCTGCGCGAGCATTGCTCTTGACATCTTCATATTCGGTGTAAAGGTAGTATCCGACGTGCCGTTAAAGAGCTCGTTCTCGTTACATATACGAACTGCATCATAGTACCATGAATCACTCTTTACATCCTCAAAGGAATTTTCATCCCACCATTTTGCACTTGCAGTTATTGATAATACCGATATAAGCACTACTGCAAATACAAGAGTAATAAGTAAACGATTTTTCATTGTTTTCCCCTCTTAAATAATATAGTTTTTCCTTCCTCGTAACACAAGGATATACAATTATTAAATGTAGACATATTATATCATAACTTTTCGAACAAATCAATGCAAAATCACAAATAAATGCAAAAAGATAAATTTTTTTCAGAATAATAAAATCAACTGACTTATTGACAAACAAAAGTATAACAGATATAATAAAAACAACCACCCAAAAGGAGATAAAAGACAATGTATATTCCGAATTATCCGACACCTACACAAAGGGTTATCAATTATGAAAAATTAGGCTACGGTATGTTTATCCATTACGGACTCTATTCACAGCTTGACCGCGGTGAATGGGTTTACCATATGGAAAAACCGAGCATGGATGAATACAAAAAGCTTGCAGATACCTTTACTGCAGCAGATTTCGATGCTGAAAAGATCGTAAGCACCGCTAAATCCCTTGGCTGCAGATATGTAAATCTCACTACCCGTCATCATGAGGGCTTCTCTCTCTTTGATACAAAGGGGCTGTGTGACTTCGACTCCGTTCACGCACCCAACTGCGGACGTGACCTTGTTCGTGAGTTCGTAGATGCCTGCAACAAGTATGATGTAGTTCCCTTCCTCTACCATACCACAATCGACTGGTATCAGAAGGATTTCTACGATGATTTTGACAACAAGTATCTTGAGTATCTTCGTCAGAGCGTTGAGGTTCTCTGTACCAATTACGGAAAGATCGGCGGCTTCTTCTTTGACGGTAACTGGTGGCATCCCAAGAAGGACTGGAAACTTGATGAGCTCTACGGTACTATCCGTAAGCATCAGCCCGATGCTATCATTATAAACAACACCGGTCTTCACAATTTAGGTAAGCCCATACATTCGGAAATAGACGCCGTTACCTTTGAGCAGAGCGGTGTTTCTGAGCCCATCGACCGCGACGGCAGACCCTTCTACTTTGCAGGTGAGACCTGTATGACCCTCAATACACATTGGGGCTGTGCAAAGAATGACTTTAACTACAAGTCTCCCGCCGAGGTTATCCGTACTCTTGCAAGCTGCAGAGCCGCAGGCGTAAACTTCTTACTCAACCTTGCTCCCAATGCAACGGGTGAGATCTCCAACTTCCAAATCGGTACTCTCGAAATAGTAAAGAAGTGGATAGATATTCACGAGGAATTTGTATATGACAGCATTCCCCTCTATTATCCCGATAATATGGAGAGCTGCAGCAGCTGCAGAGTTGTTAAGAACCGCAACGGCAAATACCTTTACTTTGTAATGGGCGAAACCGGAAAGAACGGCAATGCCAATGTAACCGTTGACAAGGGTATGTACTCCGGAGTTGTTGGCTTCTCCAACTGCAAATTCGATATCGAAAAGATCGAATGGATGGATAACGGCGAGGAGCTTAAATTCAATCAGAACGCAGATAATTCTCTCACAGTAGACTTTACCTCCCAGCCCTACGGCACAGACCTTTGTGTAAGAATTGCAAAGGCAACATTAAAATAACAATGATAAAGGGACTGTAAAAGGCCCTTTAACCTTTTTCCACTTCAGGTACTGAATATATGACAATCACTAACTCAAAGCCCGATTATTGGTAGCGGCAACTTGCCGCCGTTCATTTCATATTTACAACTTAACCTATTGACAAAAGATACGCCTTATGCTATACTGTGTAAGGCGTTTCGCTTTACACCCCTTTAAAGGAGGGACAGCAATGGACAAGAATGTTAATATGTCACTTCTTATAGACTTCTACGGGGAGATGCTTTCCGAGAAGCAGAGAGAGGCGATGGATCTTTATTACAATGAGGATCTTTCCCTTTCCGAGATATCGGATATCACGGGCTTGACTCGTCCGGGAGTCCGTGACCGACTGGTCAAGAGCGAAGCTATATTAAAGAATTTAGAGGAAAAGTTAGGACTTCTCAAGCGTTTTGAGGAAATGAAGGAAGAGATATCCTTGATAGCCAAGGAGCTGGAGATGGGTGACTACGATCCTCATGTCATTATAGAAAGACTGAAAATGCTTTCATAAAGGAAGGAACACAATGTTTGGAAATTTAGGAGATAAATTATCCGAAGCCTTCAAAAAATTCAAAAGCAAGGGAAAGCTGACCGAAGCGGATGTCCGCGAGGGAATGCGAGAGATAAAGCTCGCGTTACTGGAAGCAGACGTAAACTTCAAGGTAGTAAAGGACTTTGTAAAAAAGGTAACTGAAAGAGCTGTCGGCTCTGATGTGCTTGAGAGCCTTGTACCGGGTCAGATGGTCATAAAGATAGTAAACGAGGAGCTTACCGCATTAATGGGCGGTACTCAGGCAAAGCTGACTATCTCTTCAGCCCCTCCCACCATTGTGATGATGGTAGGTCTCCAGGGCTCAGGTAAGACCACTCACAGCGCAAAGCTGGCAGGTATGTACAAGAAGCAGGGCAAAAAGCCTCTCTTAGTAGCCTGCGACGTTTACCGTCCCGCCGCTATCCAGCAGTTAAAGGTTGTAGGTGAGCAGCTCGGTATCCCCGTTTTTGAAATGGGAGACAAGGCGGATCCCGTCAAGATCTCCAAGGCAGCGATAGAATACGCAAAGAAAAACGGCAACGATATGGTATTCATCGATACCGCAGGCCGACTGCATATCGACGAGACCATGATGCAGGAATTAAAGAACATCAAGGATGCGGTAGATCCTACCGAGATCCTTCTTGTAATAGATGCAATGCTCGGTCAGGATGCAGTAAACGTAGCAGAGAGCTTCAACAATCTGCTTGACGTAACAGGTGTTATCTTAACCAAGCTCGACGGTGACACCCGAGGCGGTGCGGCACTCTCTGTCCGCCACGTAACAGGCAAGCCCATCAAGTTCATCGGTACAGGCGAGAAGCTCGACATGATCGAGCCCTTCCACCCCGACCGTATGGCATCAAGAATCCTCGGTATGGGCGACGTTCTTTCCCTTATCGAGAAGGCTGAGCAGGCCTTCGATGAAAAGAAGGCTGAAGAGCTTGAAAGAAAGATGAGGGAAAACACCTTCACCTTAGAGGACTACCTCGATCAGTTCAAGCAGATAAGAAAGATGGGTTCTATGGAGCAGATACTTTCGATGATGCCCGGAGTTAAGCCCGGTGCATTAAAGGATATGCAGATCGACGAAAAGGCTCTCTCAAGAGTTGAGGCGATCATCCTCTCCATGACACCAAAGGAAAGACACAATCCCGACATACTCAATTTCCAGCGAAAGCGAAGAATTGCAGCAGGAAGCGGTAATACCGTCGAGGATGTAAACAAGCTGCTTAAGCAGTTTGAACAGACCCGCAAGATGATGAAGCAGTTGTCAAGCGGCAGATTCGGAAGAAAAGGTAAGTTCAGACTTCCTTTCTGATATAGATAAAAAAACAATATATATTTTATTTGGAGGAAATTCAAAATGGCAGTTAAAATCAGACTTAAGAGAATGGGCGCAAAGAAGGCTCCCTTTTACCGTGTAGTTGTTGCAGATTCCCGTTCTCCCCGTGACGGCAGATTCATCGAAGAGATCGGTTACTACAACCCCATGACCAATCCTGCAGAGATCAAGATCGATGCAGACAAGGCTAACAAGTGGATCGCTGACGGTGCTCAGCCCACCGAGACAGTTAAGTCTCTTCTTAAGAAGTCCGATATCATTAAGTAATTAATAATGATGGCGGATTTTAAGACAATACTTTCCGATATGGTAAAACCCATCGTGGTTTATCCCGATGACGTGGTGATTACAGAGGAGGCTAAGGGTGACACAGTTACCCTCACTCTCAACGTAAATCCCTCTGATATGGGTAAAGTTATCGGTAAGCACGGCAAGATTGCCAGAAGCCTTCGTCTCATCATGAAGGCAGCCGCAACACAGAGCGGTAAAAAAGTTAATGTTGAGATAAGAGAATAAAAGGTTGTCATTTTTGACAACCTTTTATTTTTTGAATCATTATTTATTTTTCAGGAGTGAAAGATAATAATCATTTTTCTCCTTTTCTCTTGCAAGATCGGAGTCCTTCTTATTAAAGTAATTATCATTCTCCAGCTTTGCAAGCTCAAGAACGTAATCAACAAGGGTCTTGTACATCTCCATATCCGCATTCTCGCGGTAACGGTATGCCTCCTCGTCAAGTTCTCTTTTTGTAAAGCTGTCTTCGATATCATCTCTTCTCTTTCGGTATTCGTTCTCATCAAGAGAGAGTATCATATCAAGAACGTCAACTGCTTCCTTTCCCTCATCAAGATATCTCTCATAAGCTTTGTCCTCAAGCTCGGGAATAATATCGTTGAGCTTATCAAGATAACTCTGATAGGCAGAATAGCCTGCATTCACCGCATAAGAATTACCTCTGCCTCCCGTAAGAGAGGAAGCATTCGCCACAGTATCTCTCATGGCACGTTCACCCTCCTTTTTGTATCTGTCGGCATACTGACTGTAAAGCTTATCGGTATTCACGTTATACTTATAACCGTCACGTTTAAGATATTTTTCAAGAGCGTCCCTTGCCATAGTACCATAGCTCTTTTTGTTAAGAGAGCCTTGAACAGCCTGCAGGGATTGGGTCTTGGGCTCGGTATTCTTTGAGGAATATCCGCCCTTGAGCTTTTCAATAAGACTCACAGTAGTCTTTGATACTCCGTTAATTGCCATTATGATCCTATCCTTTCTCTGAGCGTATCACTCAGGTTTTCTTCGTCTATATTTTCTAAGATATAGGTAAGTCTGTCGTTCAGATAGTCGAGATATTCAACTATCTGAGTATTGGTCGCATTTCTTTCAATTTTTCTTATAAAGGTATCAGCCATCCTCGTCCGCCTCCTCCACCAGCTTGGTTATGGAATAGAGAGTAAATACACCTCTGCCCTCCATACGAAGCCTGAAGCGTTCACATCTTCTGGGGAAAAATGAGATATCGCAGCTTCCTCTGTCCAACGGGGGAATATCCCTCAGCTTCCTGAATTCTCCCGAATCGTAAGAGATAAGCAAGGTACAGGGCTCATCGCAGGCAAGATCAAGCTTGATCCTGCCGGGGTATTTATGATCGGGAGTATTATAAAACATATCTCCTGTTTCAAAGAACCATTCCTTTTCAAGTTTCTCTGCATTTTCAAGAACTTCCTCTGCTCTTTCTGCACTATAAAGGCTACGAAGGGTATACTTACCGTCATCCTTACAGAATTCAAGGGTAATACCACCCAAATTAACATAATTCACGGTATGAGGAGAAGTGTATCCGTGCCATATACCGCGAAGGGTATCGTAAGAATAATGAACACTCTCTCCCATATATTCACCCGATACAAACAGCATATCTCCCTCGCCTCCTAGGACCGCTTTTTTCAGACCTCTTATCCCATCTCCGAGATCCTGAGAAACACATCTCGGACGTGAACCCGAATAAGCATATATACCGTCATTTGACTTATAATAGAGAACATCATTTACGGTACAAAGACCGTCGGGGGAGTCAGCCGATACCCCTCTGCAGGAATAGCTCTCAAGACTGTAATTTGAAGGACGAGAGCCGTTAATAACTATCAACTCGTTCTCCTTAAAGAAAACAGGAGAACCGAGATAACTGCAGCAGGCAGTGAAATCACCATAAGAACCTATACTCACAGCATAGCTGTCTGAGGATATACCCTCAAAAACGCTGAAGTTTCGAGGATTTCCAAGTTCGCTTGCATAAATCTCGCCCTTTTCACTATTACATCCCCATACACGGTTCTTACATTCGAGAGCAAACTTCATCTCAGGCATACAGGCAGATATCTTACCCTCCAGCAAACACAGCTCATTACCGATATTATTGATAAAGGGTTTATCATAGCCTACGATATCATTGGAAGGATAACTGCGCTCCGAGAGTATCATTGTCATATTGTCAAAACACTCTGTCTCCTCGGTTATATATCTTCCATTTTCATCTATGTTATCTATACGTATAAAGCGCTCAAGCTCCTTGAGTTCTCTTACCGTCCAGTTCCAGTATTTAATACCCGAAAGCTTAACAAAATCTCCCTTCTTAAAATGGCGGTGCGCCTCGGGAATGTCAAACCTTAATCGAAAGGAGGTTTGTACCTGCCATTCGTTATTTTCGGGGTTTGCGGTGTCATTATATATAAGACGATAAAAGCTAAGCCCCTTAGCAAAGCAATCTCCGACCGATGCCTTGTCAGGGAAGGGTGTTTCCGCAGATCCTGTGGAAAAATCACCTATCTCACTACCGTCGGTATAAACAAGAGAAAGTTTAAAGGTCTCCCTTTCGTCTGCATTAAATATGTAACCCATCATGTCGACCGTAAGCTCATCGGTGTCAAGTTCATAGGCATATTTGTCCTTAATGACGATAGTTTTTTCATTGAAATTAAACACGTTGCCCTTACAAAGTCCCGGAGAAAGAGAAAATTTAACGCTTTCCCTTTCCTTGGTTCTTATACTAAAGCCCTCAGTACCACCCGCAAGGGTATAAAGTCCTTTATTATAAAAGGAATATGCATGCTCTGTATCTCTAAGACCGATGTCGGCAGATATGACCTCGGGAGCCGTACTGAGAAGCGGGTGATCTCTGCAGGAAAGATTAAGAGTATCATAAAACTCATTCTCGGAACAAACCTTACCTCTGTTTATACCCTTAAACTCGGAGATTCCCGATTCCTTTACGTCATAGGGAATAAGCTTGGGAAAAAACATCAGCACCACCTCAGCTTTGCACGGCTTACGTGCATATATCTTCGGTTATACCAATCGTAATAGCCCGACATCAGATTATTATAGAGAAGCATATTATTGGTATAACGGGTCACATCTCCGTTATTGAGATCGATCTTTGCAACAAGGCGGAACTTGTAGAGCTCAGCAAAATTATCGGGGACGGATACCTCTTCGGATTCGTCGCTGTAGACCCTGCGCTCTCCCCCTCCCTCATGCTCTGAAATTATATTGTCATATATATCAAGCTCGGTACGGTTGATCTCGGAGAGCATATCGCTTCGACTCATTTCAGAGCCGGGTCTTAATTTTTCTGTATTTCGTATGATATCTCCGACTGTCATAAATTGCTCCTTTCTTTATTATTAAAGGGGCATAAAGCCCCTTTAATGAATTCTTTCCATATATGCGCAGGCCTTATCCTCCGCAAGCTCGGAATTACGTAACACATCATAAGCACATAGGGGAATCTCAACCTCACAGCCGCGGCGTATTCTCCAGCTCTGTTCTCCGACAGAAACGTAAACGCTTTCCTCTCTTCCGCTGATACGGGGAAGTTTGATAGTAACCTTATCGCTCATCTTATCATTCTTCATCTCATATCACCTCAGTTAGCATCATCAGTATCGCTGTAGGAGGATCCGCACTCAACACGTACAAGTCTTTCTTCGTAGAGAATAGCCGCCGCATGAGCTGCCTTCCAGCCTACGGTAGAACGCTGGTTAAGAGGATCGGCTGTACCAGCAGAGCCCTTAGCCTTAACTATCATCTCCATAGCACCGCCCGAGAGTTCCACTCTGCCGTATGCGTCACGGCCGAAGAAGAGACAGCCGTAGACCGCGCATCCGTTAGCACCGCCCTCACCGGGATAGATGCTGTCACCGTCAGCTACGATGACGGCCGAATCAAGAATGAGCTTGTTATTACCGTTAATATTAGTTACCCTATACTTTTCGCCGTTAATAAGTACATATCTTCCTATAAGAGCTTCCGTAGCATTATTTGCACCTACTGTTATAGTAGTAGAGGCGGTAGTATTAGCAGCGGTAGCCTTAAGGTTTCTGGAGTTGGGAGAGAGATCCGCACCCTTGAAGATGGGGGCCTCGTTTGATTCGATGAATCTTACACCGTGAAGCTCACCGATCTCACCGTTAAAGATCTCTGTAACGGATGCGTACTTATGAGCCTCTATCCAACCCTCGGATTCACGGAGATCCTCGGAAACGGAAGGATGGATAATGGCGATATACTTACCGTTGATCTTAGGAGCCTTATTCTTCTTAAGCTTGGTCACAACCTTGTTTACCATGGTAGAGGTAAGCTTAGCTGTGGAATCAAGCTGATAACGAAGAGTAACGGGTGTTTCAGCACCGTCAACGAGCTTTGTGGGGAAGCTTACATTCTTACCCTTGCAGAGCTCGTTTCTGGTAAGGGTATCAAGTGTAAGACCTGCCTGGGTACCATGCTCCTCCGTACAGGAGAGAATAACATCGTCTACCGCGGTAAGATCGAGCATATCCGAAACGGTGGTATAGTCACCGTACTGCTCAAGCTTTGCCTCAACACTGGTCATATTGAGAGTATTTCCGTCGGGGGTAACACCCTCCTCAAGAGGAGTGGTGGACTTGCCGAAGGTATCGAACTTTCTCCACTGAACGCTCTTGCCGTTACCCTTGGGAAGGGTCTGCACCTTACCGAACTGATTGAAGAAGAATTCCTCCTTGGCATTCTCAAGAAGCTCTGTATCATAATATTCCTTCATGGACGCGCTGAGATCGTTTCCGCTCTTCGCGGTCTCCGTAGTCTGAACATTGGCATCTGCAAATGCCTGGATATCAAAATCGATTATAGTATTCATTTTATTTTTCCTTTCTTTATCTGTTTTTTATATGAAATTGGGTGAAATTTACCATAGGTATAACCGGCTACCACGTAATTCTTTCTCCACGGCGCACACGTCTTTTGATATCGGCGCGTTCCGCCTTGGTAAGCGAACCAGGTGTGTGATCTATATGTATCGAAGAGATCGCTGTCTGCGCTCCCTCCGAGGGTCTGTGTGCCTTTGACGCTATACTGCCGGCTAATCTTTCCTCAGCCAACCTTGCCGCATCTTTTACGGCTGACTCTACTATCTCATCGTGGTGCAGCATTTCAAAGGACTTTATGAGATCGTTTCTCGTAAATCTGAGCATCTCTCTGAATCTCGGATCCTTAAGCTCACGAGCAAGCTCAAATTCGGGATATATCTCCCTTATACCGTCGGCATCACGGACAAGCTTAAGAAGATCGCTCTTAAGCGCCTCTATACGTTCCGATTTTCCGCCCTCTTCTGTAGGAATTGCTCCCCGGGCATCGGCGGTGTCGGTGTGGGAGGCTATCTTATCCCTTAATGCCGCGATTATCTCGCCGGGGTCTGTGGTATCAAGACCGATACTCTCCCCTGCCTCCGTAAGAGCGCTTCTGACAGCATTCATATCTTTAGTGAGTGCCGCATGGTCACGAAGACGCTTTTTAATTATATCCTCGACTCTCTTGGTATACTCCTCACGGTAATCACCGCGGATAAGTTCATCGAAGCTAACCTTCTCGGAGGACTTAATTTCCTTTTCGGCGTCAAAAGGAATCTCTTCGCCCGTAGTTTTCTCCTCTGCCTCATCGGCAAAGCGCTGAATATCAAATAATTCTGTCATTCTCTATCCTTTCTGCAGTCTTTCCTGCGTGTCATCGTTTAAATTGCCCAAGGTAACAAGAATATTCTCGGGATAACTCCTCTCTAAAACCTTAAGGCTGTGCGTAACGGCTTTAAATACAGTCCTTGCCTCACAATCATCCTTATCACAAACTATCTTCATACCGTTACAATACTTTTCTACTTTATCACAGTACCCTATAAGGTTGAATACCAAAGCCGAAGCCGCAGCACATACTATGTCCTTCCCCTTTTCGGCATAATTTGCATGTCCGCAGGCAGTGAGTATAAATCTCTCATCATCGTGTACGATACGTATCACGGCAGCACACTCCCTGCTGCATGCTCTCTGGCACGGCTGAGTATATCTTCGGTTAAACGAGGCAGTGGCGGCGAAACTTCAGAGCTGACCGCAGGAGATATACCTTCGGTTATCATACGGATAATATTCTCCTTGCGGGGAAAGTCCATCATTTCAAGGCAGGCTAAAGCCATATCGGCTCGTTTGGGGTCAAAGAAGCCCTGATTAAAGAACTGCAATGCCAGCTCGTTCTGCGAAAGCTTGGAATAGGGATTCGACTTCTGTGCGCTTATGTGTATATCAAACACAGGCAAACGATAACCCATATCAACACCGTAAGTCTCACCCTGATATTTCGGAATAAGACCGGCATTGGAATAGGAGGCAAATTCGAAGCCTCCCGCGCTTCCCGTAATTCGAAAGAAACGTGGTGCATCGTAGAACTCGCGTATAAGCTCTATACACTGTAGGATTATCTGTCTGTAAGCACAGTAAGCAGATCTTGTGGAATCACGTGTCAGCTTGCCCCCTGCCTCCTGCATCGCGGCAATGGCAGATGCCGCCGTAACACCGGAGGAGGTACCGCCGTTGGTGGCATCACGGTTTCCGAGAGTCTCCTTTAATTCCTCTATCTTATTATTGAGGACGGTAACGAAGATACCGTTTATCGGATTGACGTCTATTGAAAGAATGCTGTCCTTGCCGAGATTTCCGTTAGTATGGACAAAATCCCTTGACCAGTCGGCAAACTCCTCTTCGTTTACGCTTCCGTCTCCGCGGATAAAATATCTCGGCTTTGATGCAAGCATCGCGTTATTGACTATAGAATGATTAAGATAGTCTATCTGCATTTGGGCATCCTTACCTATATCGATATAGCCGTATCCACAGGGTGTTCCCTCTATATCAAAGAGGGTATCAAATACAAAGGGATAGAGTCCGTGGGCATACCATCCCTCAGGATATTCCTCGGGCAGGTTTTCGCTTGAAAACAGCAGGGTGTCACCGACAAATTTACAGTAGTGAAGCAGAGTCCTTCCACCTATATTCTTCTTATAATACCAGTCAACTACGGCACTCTTACCCGAGGTATCCACATGATCGTCATAGCGATACTTAGCCATCTCAACCTTATCGCAGAGATCCTTTTCGGTAAGCTCCGGATAACGGCTGAGAAGTACGTCGTTATCGCAAAGATTGACGTAAAAAAGATTTCTTGAATCCTGAATATCGTTTACTCCGCCCTCCCAGAACAGCGAGAGAAGGTCCACCTTTTTAACCGAGATATCACCTAAGCCACCGTTCTTTTCGGTGTCCCAGAATATTCCGTAGGCACCCGTTCCCTGCTTCAGCTTATACCACTGAACATCAGAATACACGCTTTCAAAATCATTTTGCTCGAGTATCAGGGGTATAACAGAGGAAAGGAGCTTTGCCTCTTCGATGTCATCAGGCATACGGGGAAGGATATTAGGCTCGGGATATGACTCCATGGTGTCGGCATGCTTGGATACAACTACATTCCATAACCATGCTGAGGCAGGCTTGAAATTGTTGTCAAGTGGGTTGTGCTCATTCCAATGTCTAAGCTTCCACCATTCCTCGTTTGAGATTATCTTCTGCTCAAGGCTAACCTTGTCACGCTTATAGCGCGATAGGATACGTGAGGCCTCCCTGAGCTGCAGCTCCCCTATGGGAAGCTTCTTTTCTTTTTGCTTTTTAGTTTCGGACATTATATCCTCCTCATTCTGTTTTTAGTGTAGGTGGTCATGAGATCCAAAGGATCGTCACAGGGCTTAGCATCCTTGGAAATATCTCTGGGTGTGATGGGACGCATCATGCAGAAATATCTTGCCTCGTCCGCACAGTGATCCTCAAGTGAGGAATCAAGATCCTCAGGGTTGGTCTCACTGTAGGAAAGCAAAGGAAGTGTACGTATAAAGCCCTTACAATTCTCAAAAATATACATCATGGGATAGCCCTCAGAGTCAAAGCAGAGACGATAATGAAGTTGCATCCAGCCTGCTATACGCTTATTATCTCCCGGTGCGAAGTATATGCCGTAGCGAGCAGCCGTGTCGGCTACACTGTCTCCCCGTGAGGTATCCCAGATAGACGGGTCTGCTACACCCTGAATGCTCCTTCCCTTTAACCATGGGTGCTCGCGCTCTATTCTCGCTATCTCCTCGAACTGTCTATCGGGAGTCCATTTAACTCCTTCATTTGGATTGGAGGTACAGCCGTAGAGCTCCAATATACGGTACACCACACCGTCGAAGTCCACCGCCCACCATGCACAGGAGAAGGGTTTGTTATAGCCAAAATCGTAGGAACGGTATATATTCCAATTAAAGGGAATATCAAAGGCTTTTATGACGTGGGTAAAGCGTCTGTCATCGTAATGGTCGGGATCGTCGCGGAACTCCTCAAAGAACTGTCCCTCAAAAATATTCCAATCGCCGTATCTCCATGCATCTCTCAGCTTTTTCGGAAGAGCCTCAAGCTGACGGATATAATCAGGATCAGCCTCCATTAGTGCCGTATTGTCGGTAACAAGGGACTGGATAAAGAAATAATCCTCCGCTCTTTCCCCTGTCTCGTACCTTCGGTCGATAAACAGTCTCTTTATGTAGGAATGACCCTGCCCTCCGGGATTACAAGTGTAATAAACACGTTTGGGATAGCTGTTGACAGCACGGACACATGCTACTATTGCTCTCATCTGAAATTCGGAGAGCTGTGTCGCCTCATCAAGAAATATAACGTCATACTCCACACCCTGAAGTCTGTCAAGATCCGAATCATTAGCACAGTAGGAAAAGCTTATAGTACTTGAGTTCTCAAAGGTCATGAGCTTCTCGCGGTCATTATATTTTATAAATCCAAAGAGCTCTCGGCGGAGAATGTTGATATGATTATTATAGAGCTCGGGAAAAGTACGACGGACTATCAGCACCCTAATACCCGGATAATTAAAACATAAGAGTTTTGCCTTAGTGCGTACCGCCCAGCTTTTACCCCCTCCTCTTGCTCCACCGAAGGCTATATGACGGTGGGTATCGGTGAGAAATAGTCTCTGCTTTTGATTTGGTATTCCGATAATGCATCTTTTCATACCGAAAGCTCCTTTGCATCCTCACTAAGCAGAACCTCTACCGAATTATCATCTTCCTCGTCATCGCTGCCCTTGCCCTTAATTTCCTTTATAATCGACGCCAACTGCTTCAATGCTCCGCGATCTATCCTACCCTTCTCAATACTGATTTCCTCGCGCTCCGTCACCCTCTCAAAAATCGGTTTTTTCCCGTCATCGTCATATTCGATCTCCTTTTCCTTGATCGTTACACGGCTGACATTATCATCAAGCTCCTCTATAGCACGCTCAAGCTTGATGATCAATTTATCTGTAAGCTCACAAAGACGCTTCTGCGTGATCTCGTCCTGCAAGCACTCTAAATTTGATCCTTTTGTGTCTTTCACTTGTTCACCTCCGCGAGTATAATAACACATAAAAATTTTTTTCGGTAGGGTACCCTCCAAAAATTTTTTATTGAAATTTCAAGAGTAGCTTTCACCATAAAGCGCAGCGATGGACAGAACACCTCTTTGGACCCGGTGTGATGCAAGAAAAATATTATTTAAAAAGTGGATCAACGTGACAAAATAAGTATAACCGTAACATAAACATGCGAAAATATAAAAAAGCGGGCGCCGGCCCGCACCGATGATCGGGCATGAATCGGGCATAATTCTGCTTCATCAAGTGCCCGAAGTAACGCAATTTCCTATATATTAAAAAAGCGCCTCCGGGCGCACCGAATTTCGCCCATTTCTGAAGTGCGAACAACTCACACGAAATGAAGTAATTTCCTATATATTAAAGAAAAACAGAGAACGATAATCAAAATTATCGTTCTCTGTTTGGTTTACCGTTTGATTCAGTTCACTTGCGGACAGTAAAGAGTAGATAACGGACGTATCCTTTTTTAACCTCTACCTTCTCACACCATTCCTCTGAAATCGTCATAGTCCTTGATATAAACGTCGGACAGACGTTTGATTTCATCGGTATCTGCTTCGTTTGAGCTATCCTTTATCGCTACGACCTTATAACCTGCCGTCTTTGCCGTTCTGATAGCATAAGGCGCATCCTCAAAGATATATGTGGTCGCCTTATCGGTACCTAAGATGTCAAAGGCACGGTCGTATATATCGCTTGAAGCCTTAGTGGTGTTAAGATCCTCGCAGCTGAGTACACAGCAGAAATAATGCGACAGATTAAGACGTTTAAGAGCAGCCTCAGCGTATCTGCGCGGACTTGAGGTTGCAACACACATTCTTACACCCTTGTTACGAAGGGCAAACAAAAAGGGTTTAAGTCCATGCTTTGCGGGAATCGTCTCGGAATATTCAGAAAGCACCTTATCGTCGATATGCCTCTCCAATTCTTCGTAGCTGTAATCGGGAAGATAGTGCTTTTGGAAAAAGGCGATAGAACCGGGCACAGTAGCTGCCTGAACCGTCTCCTCTATAGTCGGATCGGCCTCTATACCGAAATCGGCAAGGAAGGATTCGGTAAAACCCTCCCACATAGACATGGAATCAATAAGAGTGCCGTCAAGATCAAAGATCGCACCTGTTATTTTCATATATACTTCCCTCCTTATCGCTAAAATTCTCGTACCAGAGCATAAATAATGCTCCCATTGTTGTTATATTGGCTTTTTCTCCGATAAACTCATTACTTACCGCAAGGGTAATGTCGGGATAAAGCGTTGCTTTGTCAAGGGGGTACTTCAAGCCCTTAAGAGTAACATTTTCTGCCTTACCGTCAGCGGCAAAAAGCGAAAGATATCCCTTTTCCTTACCCGAGAAGGTAAAGCTCTCATTTTCAAGAGCGGTTATAATACATCCCCCTCCTATAAGATAGCATTCACATCCCCTTCTTTTCATGCCGAGTACCGTCTGCATATTGGCAAGAGTGTGGTCAAGCCTTCCTCCGATACCTCCGAAGATAAGAAACCTTCTATAGCCCATTTCATAACCGTAGTTAAGGGCAAGGGCGGTGTCGGTATCATCCTTTTCGGGAGGGTGTTTAATTATATTCTTATGACCGGGAACAAATCCGAGAGAATCAAAATCTCCCATCACCGCATCGGGTGTGATACCCTTCTCGCAAAGACTCTTATAGCCTCCGTCAGCGGCAATAATATAATCAGCATCATCGGGCTTGATAATTTCATTGAAATCACAAGCGCCAACGATATAACAAATTCCTTTTTTCATATTTCTCTAAAAAGAGGGGAGAATAGCTCTCCCCATTACGTTATTATATTTATGCCTCTTCCCAGTTGTGGTAGATCTCGGAGATATCGTCATCCTCTTCAAGATGCTCTAAGAGAAGATTCATCTTCTTGATATCCTCTTCGTCGGTAAGAGTTACGTAGTTAGAGGGGATCTTATCCTTCTCTGCAGAAGCGATAACGTAGCCCTTAGCCTCAAGATCCTCCTTGACTGCCATAAGGTCAGCGGGAACTGTATAGATCTCGAATACCTCTTCGTCAGCTACAAAGTCCTCTGCACCTGCTTCAAGAGCATCCTCCATAAGCTTGTCCTCGTCAGCACCGCTTTCCTTCTCTACGATAATAACGCCCTTATCCTCGAACATAAAGGATACGCATCCGCTCTGACCGAGATTTCCGCCGTACTTGTCAAAGAAGTGTCTTACGTTACCGCCTGTACGGTTTCTGTTATCGGTGGTAGCTTCAACGATAACTGCGATACCGTTAGGACCGTAGCCCTCATATACGATCTCTTCGTAGTCAACTGCGTCTGCACCGGATGACTTCTTGATGATTCTATCAATGTTGTCGTTAGGAACATTGAGAGATTTTGCCTTAGCGATAAGCTCCTTGAGCTTAGAGTTGGAAACGGGATCGGGACCGCCTGCCTTAACTGCAACCGCGATCTCCTTACCTACCTTGGTAAAGACCTTTGCCTTGGCAGCGTCACTCTTTTCCTTCTTATGCTTAATATTACTCCATTTGGAATGTCCTGACATGATTGTATATCTCCTTTAAAATTATTATCTTATATTTTTTCGGTCTTCTTCATACAGATAAGACCAAATGCAGAGCCTAAAACTGTATGAACAGCAGAGGTAAGTGCTATACGGCGCGCGCGTACCTTTTCATCCTCACAGGAAAGGATCTGACATTCATGATAGAAACGGTTGAATGCAGTACATACATCAAGGATGTATCTTGTGATCATCATAGGCTCGCTTGATTCAAGAGCCGAGGTAACTGCCTCGGGGAACTTGGAAAGGGTCTTTGCAAGCTGGAATTCCTCTTCGGTACAGCCTTCATAGCTTGCATCTTCGGGAACACCACCTGCCTTCTCAAGAAGGCTTGAGGAACGGGCATAGGTGTACTGAGCGTAGGGTCCCGTGTTACCGTCGAACTTGAGCACGTCGTCAAGCTTGAAGTTTATATCCTTGATACGGTTATTGGAGAGATAGTGGAATACTATCGCACCAACACCAACTGCCTCTGCAGTTGCTTCCTTATTTTCAAGGTCGGGATTCTTTTCGTTCATGATGCCGAGCACCTTCTCGGTCGCCTGTGCGAAAAGATCCTTTAAGAGCACGACGTTACCCGTACGGGTAGCAAGCTTCGCACCGTCGATGGAAACGGTGCCGTAAGGAACGTGGGAAAGCTTATTATACCAGTCATAACCCATAAGCTCAACAACCTTAAACCACTGTGCAAAGTGCAAGCTCTGACCTGCGGAGGTAACGTAGATACACTTCTCAAAGTCATAGGTCTCCTTACGGTAGAGAGCAGCCGCTATATCGCGGGTAGCATAGATGGTGGAACCGTCGCTCTTCAATACGAGACAGGGAGGCATATTATATTCCGCAAGGTCAACAATGGTTGCACCCTGATCTATCTTCGTAATGTTCGCCTTGGCAAGAGCATCGAGAACGGGAGCACACTTATCGTAATAAAAACTCTCACCCGCATAGCTGTCGAACTCGATACCGAGCTGTGCATAAGTCTTCTTATACTCCTCTATGCTGATCTCAATAAACCACTTCCAAAGCTCACGGTTCTCTTCCTTACCTGCTTCAAGGGCTGTAAATTCCGCTCTTGCTTCATCCTCAAGGGCAGTATCCTTTTCAGCCTCCTCATGGAACTTAACGTAAAGCGCAACAAGAGCATCGATGCCGCCCTTCTCAATCTCCTCACGGTTGCCCCACTTGCGATATGCAACGATAAGCTTACCGAACTGAGTGCCCCAGTCACCTAAGTGGTTAACGCCTACACACTTATAGCCTGCAAACTCGTGGAGCATCTTTATCGAATGACCGATAACCGTAGTACCCAAATGACCGATATGAAAGGGTTTTGCCACGTTGGGGGAGGAATAGTCAAGAACTACCGTCTTTCCCTCACCCATATTAAGTCTGCCATAGTTATCTCCCTTTGCAACAACCTCCTCGGTCTGCACCTTGGTGAAGGCATCGCGGTCTATAAAAATATTAAGATATCCGCCCGCAACCTGTACCTCTCTTACAAGCTCCGCATCATTTAAAGAATTGGAAAGTTCAGAGGCGATCATGGGAGGAGCTTTACGAAGTGTCTTGCTGAACTTAAAGCAAGGTAACGCAATATCGCCCAGCTTATCGTCCGGGGGATATTCAAACATATCGGCAATATCCGCAGCGCATACACCTGCATCGGGATTGATAGAATCAACGCCCTTCTTCACAGATTCTGCGAGCAGCTGCCGTAAATCAATAATGCTCATTCTATATTCTCCTATTGTTAATTAAACATAATGATACAGATATCATTTTATCATATATTTTTATTATAATCAAGGGTTTCATGATATTTTTACATATATAAATTATAATACCCTGCATTTTACTGCAGGGTACATCTTACTATTGTATAATCAAATGAAAGAGAATTGCGAACGAAGACGGTCATATCATATTCGCCGTCACACAGAGCCTCTCTGTCCGCATCCTTCGAAAGCTCAATTTCGCTTATCCTCATATCAAAGCAGGCTCCTGACACGTCTGTAAAGCTGACCCTGTCTCCGAGAGACAACTCCCGGGTGAAATCTATACTTCCCTTTTCATCGGACGCTCCTATAACGAGAGAGGAATCATACATACTCCCCGTAAATCTGCAGGGGATATGATTCACGGTATTTCGACTCCAATCCGAGCATACGGGAAGCCTGCGTGAATATTCGGGAAGCTCGATTATACCGATATAATCCCTGCCCAAGCATTCTGTCACGGGCATCTGAATGTCGGCATCCTCTGTAATATAACCATCGTAGGGCTCGGGTATGAGTAAAGAAAGCTCCTTCAATATTTTTTCGGCATCGTTGAGTCTTTTAAGATACAGTGTTACAGCACCGATCACAAGAGCCGCTGTCAAAAGTAATATACCTATAACAAGAAATATCCTCGACAGAAGCTTACTCATGCCTTCTTGCCTCCCTTGGTTGCTGCAATTACAATGATACACAGACCCGAAAGGGCAAAGGATACTATATAAGGCCCAGTAACAAGAGGGTCACCTGTCTGTGGTGCTTTAGGCGGAGTTCCCGGCTCTTTATAAGAATTGGTAAGTATAATACTTTCCTCATTTTTCTTCACGGTAACTGTATATTTTCCGGTATTACGCTCTACCACGGTCCATTCACCCTTATCCTTGTCGGAAATCTTAAGGGTATAGGACCAGTTATTTTCCTCGGTAAGTTCGACTGTGTCATAGAGCTTTGAATCGCAGAATAAGTCAACAGTAATCTTATCGGGACGCTTACTTCTGTAGCCCTCGTCCTTCCACTGCTTGATTATCTTAAGCTCGGATATATCAGGCTTATCCTCGCTACTGCTCTTCGGATATACGGTCATATCCTCGGTCACTGCGGTGATAAAGCCGTCGTACAGAACGGTCTTGTCCTCATCCTCTGTCTTACACGGCATAGTGAGATAAAGTCCCTCGGCAAGTCCTGATATTATTGCATTTCCGTCGGTATCAGTAGATACAGTATAGTCAGCCTTAATTGAATCAGCGATGATATAAGATTCAAGAGTATCCGAAATCACAGCCCATTCCTCGTTGCTCTTGACGTTGGTGATGTTAACCGGCAGATCTTTAAAAGCTCCCGCAAGGCTGAAATCTATACCCGCCACACGATAGATCTCTACGGGAAGAGCAGAGCTACCGTAGCTTAAGGTAAGGGTAAAGCCGTCCTCAGAATTAACGGTCAAGGGTAAAAGCAAGCTCAATATAATACAGCAAAAAAGAGTAAGTGCTTTTCTTCTCAAAACAGATCATCTCCATCCTTTTCTTTTTTCACAGGCTTAAACAATACAATAAGTATAAGCACGAATATTATAGGCAACGCCACTATAGGGGTTACAATAAGTGTATCTATACGATAACCCTCATTTACAATATTAATTATCTTATCCTCCACGGTCTCAGTTCTTACTCCTCTTACGATTAGTCGATGAGTATTGATGCCGTAGGGAGTACAGGTAAGAAGCGTACAGTAGTCCTTATCCTTGTCGATAACCAGATCCTCGGAGTTATCCGGAGTAACCGTCTTTATCTGATCAACACGATAGGTTATTACTCTGTCGAGTATGGTAAGCTTAAAGGTATCTCCAAGCTCTAAGTGATCAAGGTTAGTAAACAGGGTAGCCGTAGGAAGACCGCGATGGGCTGAAAGCACGGTATGGTTGCCCTTACCTCCTGTAGGAAGGCTCGTTCCCTCGATATGTCCTACCGCAGCGCTGAGCACCTCCTCCTCTGTACCGTGATAGACAGGGAGCTCTACAGCTATCTTATCTATAGTTATATATCCCATCATTCCCGTACCGATAACGTCCAGGGAATCATTATAACCCTTAACCTGTTCATAATCAAGGAGAGGAAAGTCGAGAGCGCGAAGCTCATTATTATATTTATCAGCCGCATCAAAGAAGCTCTGAAAATCTTCCTTCGGGATGGCGGCGAGCATCTTATCGTAATCGATTATAGCCTTAGACTGAGTCTTGGAGTTCCAGTACTTACTGATAGATGGGTATAACATCACGCAGAGACCTATGAAAAATATGGTAAGCAATATCAATGTTGGCCATTTTATCTTTTTCTTCATTGAAATTACATCCTTTCATATAATTTTCATAGAGCTTTGCCTGACGTTATAGGATACGGGACAAAGCCCGTACCCTTATAACATCAAAGTAATTTCAAAGTTGCTTACTGATCAGCCCTCGAGCTTGGAAACTCTCTTTCTTGTAACAAGAACTACACCTGCTGCAAGAACTGCTGTCAAGCCGATAGCGATAGCGATAACAGTACCTGTACCGCCGGTTTCGGGAAGCATGGAACCGGTCTTGTTAACTACGTGAACGCCGGAACCTGTAGAGAAGATATCGTTGTTGAATACTGCATCGAGGTTACCGTCAGCGATTGTGAACTTCTGACGAGCTGTGAGCTTGTTATAACCTTCAGGTGCAACAGTCTCTTCGAGGAAGTATACACCGTTATCAAAGCCTACTACTCTGATCATACCGTTCTCAACTACGATCGGAACGTTGAGGCCGTCAGCCTGCTCGTCAGCTCTTGCGCGTCTGTAGGTTACGCCGTCATCCATGAGAACAACGCCAACCTCGTTACCGCCGTTAGCTGCGTCGTAGATTCTGAACTCTGCACCGTCAAGGAGCTTGTTCTGAGAGTCGGTCTTAACGATATCAAAGCCATAGGTCTTGGTGTTAGTTGTGTCATGTGTTGTGGTGTGATCTTCACCAAACTCAAGCCATGCCTCGTTGGGGTTACCGTCACCGTTAACAACTGCATTACGGTTAAGCATTGCGGAATAGTGAACGATGAGTTTATCGTTTGTTTCAAGCTTATCACAGAAAGCCTTTGAGAACTTAACCTCGAATGTACAACCTTCTTCATTTGCGCATGTACCGGGAACTACTACGGAGAAGTCTTCAGCGTCAACTGCCTCATTGTTAAGAGTTGCGTATACGCTGTTAGCGTCAAAGGTAAGACCATCGCTCATCTTATCGTGAAGAACGTAGTTTTCAGCACCGGCATGTACATTTATTGTAACACGGAAGTTAACTGTCTGACCGATATCGGCAGAGTTGTTTGTACCCCACTGCTCTGTGGAATCCTCCTGAACCTGCTTGTCAACGGTAGGAACACCGTTCTTAGCGTTGATGGAAGCATCAGGGTTAGTGGTGGTAAGACCGCAGAGAGCACCAACGTTGGAGTCTACGAGGTAGTAACCGAGAGAAAGACCTGAGAAGGTGCCTGTAAGCTTGTCCTGATCGTTGGTGGAGATAGCCATGTCACCGTCAACTGTGGAGGACTTAACGGGAACGATACCGTTTTCCTTAGCAAAAGCAAGAGCGAGCTTAGCGAATGCTGCTACAGTATCGTCATCCTCTGCTGCGATCCAGGTAACGTAGCCTGCTTCATCGATTGCAACGTATGTAAGTGCTTCTTCGGTTACAAAGAAGTCTGCCCAATCTGCATTTACCTTGTAGGAATATGCACCGGTTTCGGGATTGTAGCTTTCGAGATCGAGAACCTTATAGATCTCGTAAACGCTGTCTTCACTTACGCCGTTAATAGTGATGTGCCGTTGTCGGCTGCGAATGAGGGGATTGCGATTGCCATTATCATAATGGCTGTGAAAAGCAATGCAAAAAACTTTTTCATTGTTTTTCTCCTTTCATAAAAATTTTTTATTTTTTGTTTTTTAGTCGGGTATCTATCGCGACGTTTTTTATTGTGCGATAAGGGGGGTTACTTCTCCTGTCCCTCCTTTCGACGCTTACGCCCCGAGAGATATCCGTATATTATAACGGCAGAGAGCATTAATGCCGAGCCGCTTAATATCCAGGGTGTGTCGCTGACACTCTTGGTTTCGGGAAGCTGGTATCCCCTGCCCCAACGGTATACGTTGGTCACATCGGCCTCATAGGTCGGTATGTTGCCGGGTATTTCCCTTACCTCACCGTATTTGGCAAGCCAGTCATCCGTGTTCCAGCTTTCAACTACGGTATATTTTATTACCTTTCCGTCGGCGTCCTTATAGGGAAGACCGAGGAATGTTCCCTGCCAGTTATTTTTAAGATTTACCGTCAGGCTTCTGCCCGTATCAACTCCGTTGGCATAGAGCTTAAAGGTAACCTGGGCCTGAAGGTAGCTGTCATCGGGTGACATACCTACGTCCCAGCTCTTAAATACCTTAAGGGATGTCTCGTTACTCTTCTCAAGAGGAGTATTGGTAACAAGATAGGGGTTATCTGCCCCTGAATCGGGAATGATTATCTCCTTTTTTATCATAGGAGTAAACACCAATGCCTGATTTCGGTTAGTGTTATAATTAAATTTATTCGCATTGGTCATCGAGCTCGCTATATAGTAATCTCTGCCGTCCGCACCGTCATAATAGATCCTGATGGTGTTATTCTGAACATGGGTTTTGAATATCTGTTTAGATTCGTTATTCTCGCCGGATGTTGAAGCAAAGAAGTCGGTGGGATAACCGCTTGAGCCTCCGTTATAGTAGAAGGTCAGGGTCTGTCCTCTGCCGTTAGTGAACTTGTAGCCTTGATTGTTGGAGCTTACCGTCCAGAGAGCATTGGGCGAGGACTGTGCCGTTGCCTGGTTTACCCACTTATAACCTGTATCAGCGCCGTTATCTAAGGTTGAGAGATATCCGCTTGACGTACCTAATATATAGGTCTGTCCGTTCTGCAGAGAGGATGTCTGCTCCCAGGTGGTACTTGACAGATCATAGCCGTCAACGCGCTCGACCTTAGTATGATAGCCCGAAACGTAACCCTCCTCGATTCCGTATATGACCTCAGTCACACCGTCCTCACGGTACTTGGGAAGGTTGTCCCAAAGATAATGCCAGTCGTTGGCATCACTTAATTCTATCTCACGTAGTCTTCTGACCGTTCCGTCGGGATCGGTAGTGGTAAGATAGACTGTGATAGAGTCGCCCGAGTGATCGAGCTTATCGTTCCAGCTCTTACGAACCTCGACCGAGGTAGTCTCCTTGACCCATGAGGGAGCGTTGGTAGCAACGATATACGCCTGCTGTGTTTCCTCATTGATCTTGAATCCATGTACGGTAAAGCCACCCGAGATAGGTGAACCGTTAGAATCTTTCAATACCTCAACGGCATAGGATGCGACACCTCTCTTATCGAGAGATACTGAGATTATACCCTTGGGAGTGTCATAGCCGGGATTATCCGGGGGCTTAGTCTCCTTAATGTAATAGGTATTACCTGAACCCATACCCCACATATTAGCCACACCGTTGGTAACGGTGAATACGTTGGTGGAAGGATCGTTTCTGTCGTGAGATTCCTTGCTTACCCAGAGTTCGGCAGGCTTAGTACATTCCTTGTCGGTATATACCGAGAACTGTGCACCGTTGAGCACATCCTTGGTAAGTACGTCCTCCTTCTGTATACTGAAGCTGAATCGGGGTGCTAAGTTGAAATAAACCGCACAGTTTGACATTGAGCTTCCTCGCTCAAGATAGTACATGGTAAGTATGTGTTCTCCTGCACCGATGCTCTTAAGTGTATTAGTGAGTGCGTCATTTCTTGCGCCGTTGACGGTAACAACACCTGTGGAGAAGTTTATATCACCGCTCTCGATTCCGTGAATACCGCCAAGATCAAGAACCATCTTGCCGTCAACAAATATCCATACGTCATCATCACCCGAGAATTTGAAGTGCATTTCTTTACCGAATACGTCCAAATTGCCTCCGCTTCCGGGAGCTGTAGGCAGATAGAAGTCGATATCAACTGTCATGCCGAAGAAGAAATTTGTGGTTACATCACTGCCTGTGCTTGCAGTAGCGTCATACATATAGTGATCCACGCCCTTGAATTCACCCTCGGTGCCGTCATAACGATATATCTCGGCCGAATGTCCGTTTGTATTAACATAGGGTGAGTTAAGCGGCAGGAAGTCCGAATACTTACCGTTATCCTCGTTAGAGGCGGAAACGGTAGTCTGCTCAAGATACTCGTAAACGTAGAAGCGTCCGTCACTCTGATTATATGAGGCTGCGTTCTTCTCCGAGTCGTAGTAGTAATATCCGTAGTGATCGTGGGCCGGATCTGTACAGAGCTGGAAGAGATGATCGGCCGTACCGAGATACTCCTTACCAATCACCTTGGTGTTCGGGTCAAATAACAGACTTGCTATCTGTTCTGTATAGAGTCCGGGATAAACGCTTCCCGCATCGGTAGGATAGTGGGGACCGGGGTTGTTGACTCCATTGGGATAGCTTATATCCTCACTACCTCTGTCCCAGTCACGGAAGATGTAGTTAATGGTACGCTGTCCGTTATAGGGAGCATTGCCGTTGGTTATAAGAGACCAGGTCTCTGTATGGGAGTTACCCGAAATGCTTACGTTGGATGCGTATGAGGACAGAACGTTGAAGAGTACTCCGTAGTCAAACATTCGGGTTGTGATAAAGTCGTTGGTGCTGATCGTATCTGCGGTCTGAGCGTTATATTGACCGATATCGTAGGTGTAAGCTACCCAGTCGGTGTAGAACACCAAATTTTCGGTAACGGTTATTACATCGCCGGGTTGATAATATTTATTATTCTTAACGTCATACCAGCCCTTGACAACATAGCTGTATTCCGAGGGGGTCTGCCACTCGGTGGGAAGGGTCATGGTAGAGCCGTATCTTACGTTAAATGCCCTGTCACCCGCACCCGCCAGTGCCATAAGTCCGCCGCAGGTACCGTCAAGCCATATGGTATGGTTCTGTCCCGGAGCTCCTGCAAGACCTCCCATATCCGAAATGCCGGGCTTAATGGGCTCGATTGCGGGAAGCTCCTGTGTCTTAGATGACTCCGTTGTCTCCGCTAATTCCTCAGAAAGCGCTTTGTCGGGTTCGGTTATCACGGGAGATGCCTCGAGAGAGAGTATTCCGTATCCCGCAATGATGGGATCGTCAAGCTTGTATATTACCTCGGCAACAGTATTTTCGTAATCACCCTCTGCGACCGTGTATTCCTCCTCGGTCATTGAGAGAATGATTGCCGTGGTATCGACCGTGCCATCGGTATCCTTATCAAGGAAGATTATATCACCAACGTAGGGAGTGTATTCCTGTGCTTGTCTGTATCGGTCAATCTCCTCCCATGATAATTTCATGGTATTGGCTCCCGCAGAGACATCTACGTCCTCCAGACCCGTGTATCTTAAACAGAAGGAGGTGAACATATTCGCCCAGTCGCCGTATTTATTTCCGTACCACTCACCGTAACGGGTATACCCCTTATGCTCTCCGTTTGTATCCAACACGAAGTTTCTTTCGCTTTCGGTATAGCCTATCTGCGAACGCGCTATAGACACGATGCGGTCTGCCGTCTGCATATCCTCGGAAATCTCGGGAAGGGTCGCCTCCCAGTCATCCGCTGTTTCTATATCCGCCTTAATATCCGAGTAGCATTCGGGAATGTGAGTATGTGCCTCAATACCGCATGTCCATTCAACATCGTAGCAGTCCTCAATGTGCTCATGCTCCTCTGTACATCTGAGGATGCTCTCATAGCATTCGGCTGTATGAATATGCTCGTCCTTGCCGCAGAAGGCCTCGCCTGCCATGGTTATAGCGGTCAGTTTGAGCCACCATGCTACGGCAAAAACAACAAGGAAGGCCAATACAATGATCAGGTCCAGTAAAAATGGACAATAGAAAAAAGAGGACCCCTATGGTAGAATATAATAAACTACCATAGGGGGATTTTTTATGCCAAGAGAATATCGAAATATAAAAGAATACG
>SVTI01000117.1 GCA_015063855.1 Oscillospiraceae bacterium | reverse complement strand
GGTCAAACGGACTGCCAACCTACCGCCCGCAAAGGGCGGACAAAAAACAACGGGACTTTCACTACAAAAGTCCCTTTTTATATTGCGGTAAATTACAGTTTGCGGGTCCGACCCGCGGCGGTGAATCGGGCTTGAAGTTATCTATAACCGTTTCTACAGTACCCGAAATAAGACGAGCGACAAATTACAGTTTGAAGGGTTTCACCCTTCACCCGTATGCTTCGGGCTTGGAGTTAGCGGTAATCGATTTTTCAATGCCCGAAATAAGCATATCTACAAATTATAGTTTATCGTTTACTTCACTCCGAGCATTGCATTAACTTTAAGTCCGAAGAGGGCGGTTCAGTGGCAACCCTGTAGCTAATTCAAGGTGTGTTCGGTTTTATAATCACTCAAATAAGTAATCGGCTGTCGAAAAACAGCCGATTACTTCAACCTTACACGGAAGAGGAAGCGTATCATACTCCTGCCGTTCCAGGGTATCAAGGGATAGAGGTAGCTTCTGCCCCCTCCTACGCTCTTGTTTGATACGATTAGCAAAAAGACCAATAGAAGTCCGGCAAGAAAGCCCCATATATTGAAAACAGCCGTCAGCACGAGGATGATAAGCCTCATGAACTTTAACGCATAAGCAAGCTCATAGCTCGACTGTGTAAAGTTTGCAATAGTAATAATCGCAAGATATAAAATGACCTCGGGTACGAACCAGCCTATATCCACCGCCATCTCTCCGAGAATAAGACCTGCGATCACCGAAAATGAATTACCTAAAACCTGCGGTGTATTAAGAGAGGCGATCTTTAAGCCGTCAATGATAAATTCTATAATAAATATCTGTGCTATGACCGGAACACTTCCCGGTTCCTTGAGCTTAATAAATTCAAGCCATGAAGGGATAAACGACGGATTTTTAATCAGAAGATACCAAAGAGGTAAAAGTATCAAGGTCAGGGTAACTATAAGCAAACGAATAATTCGAAAATAACTTGATGTCAGAGGCGGCAGATAAAAATCATCTGCCTCCTGAAGAAAATCAAATATAGATGTGGGAAGTATCATAACCTCCGGAGTATTATCCGATATTATAATAACACTCCCCTCCAGAAGCATTGCGGCAGCAGAATCGGGTCTCTCGGTAAACCGAACCTTCGGAAACGGATTATACCACTTACGCTTTATAAGCTGCTCTGAAATACTCTGCTCACCAAATGATATGGCATCTACATCGATTTTATTCAGCCTTTGCATGATTTTATCAAGAAATTTTTTATCGACAAGATCATCTATATAGCAGACCGCGATATCCGATGCCGTTCTCCTGCCGCAGCTGACAAGCTTGAAGGTTAATTTGGGATCGCGGATTCTTCTGCGCAGAAGTACCGTATTATTTATCATGCTTTCGCCAAAGCCGTCACGTGGCCCTTTAAGAACCTTTTCGTTCTGAGGCTCCTCGATTCCTCTGTTAGGATACCGACGGCAGAAAACGACAATTATCTTATCAAGTCCCTCTATAACAAATGCTGTACCGCCGGACAAGATCATATTTACCGCCTCTTCTGCGGTTTTGACCTCCGATACCTCACCGAATGCTACCCGTTCCTTGAGCATTTCGGTGTCCTTGTACTCTATAAAGTAAGCAAGTACCCTTTCCATTGTTGAATTATCTATAAAACCGCTTACGTAAAAAAGTCCGCAGCTTCGTCCGTCATTTAACGATATCCTTCTTTTCACAACATCAAAGCTTTCACCTACGTACAATAATCTTGTTAATTCATCGGTAAATCTGTCATAGGATGTAATATATACCACCTCCGATGAGGTTAGTATCCGTCTTTTTTTTAAAGTTATTCTGAATAATTGAAAAAATGATAATAATATGATATAATACACAAAATAGTATTAAGGAGAAATACCATGACCGAAGCTCAATTTTTTAAGAATCTGACAGTTCCCGCGGGGAAAGTCGATATCGTACTTGATACCGATACATATAACGAAATAGATGACCAATTTGCTATAGCATATATGGTCAGAAGAACCGAAAAATTCAACGTCAAGGGTATATATGCCGCACCCTTCTATAACGGCAACTCCACCTCACCCGAGGACGGTATGGAGAAGAGCTATGACGAGATCCTTAAGGTCCTCGATCTCCTTGAACGTCCCGATCTGAAGAATATTGTTTTCAAGGGCTCTCGCGGATATTTAACAAGCGAAAAAGAACCTCTTATTACCCCTGCGGCAGAGCATCTTGCAGCCCTTGCCGATAACTACTCTCCCGAGAAGCCCCTTTATGTTGCTTTGATCGGTGCATTCACCAATGTAGCATCTGCTATATTATTAAATCCCAATATGAAGGAGAACTGTGTGTTCCTGGTTCTTGGAGGTCATGCCGACTATCTCCCCACCCCCGTTTATGAGTTCAATATGAGTCAGGATATTGCGGCGGCGAGAGTTATCTTCAATTCCAAAGCTCCCGTCATCCAGTTCCCTGCCATTGGTGCAACAGATGCTCTTGCCACATCCCAATATGAGCTTGAGCATTGGCTCAAAGGTAAGAACAAGCTCTGCGATTATCTCTATGAGAATACAGTTCAAGAGGCTGTAAAGCACGTTCCCGAGAATTTCCCCTGGACAAGAGTCATTTGGGATATAATCGTTATCTCTTGGTTCTTCAACGAAAACGAAAAGCTTATGGAAACCACCCTTAAACACGCTATAATTCCCCAGCGTGACTATTACTATTCCACAGATATGCGCCGTCATTATCAGAGAACTGTATACCGTGTATTCAGAGACAGGGTGTTCGCACACCTGTTTGAGACAATAACAAAGTAACCAACTGCCCGAATTTTTCGGGTAGTTTTCATTTATATAAAGTTCAACAAATCCGCCAAGTTTTTTCACATCTTTTTTCAAAAAATGCTTGACAATTCAAAAATAATATGATATTATATTTAGGCTGTTTAATAGAATATGCGCTTGTAGCTCAGTGGATAGAGTGCCCGGCTACGAACCGGTAGGTCGCAGGTTCGAATCCTGCCAGGCGCGCCAGCAATAAAAGGACTGCTTTTGCAGTCCTTTTATTGCTTTTGATCGAATGAGAGGATTCGAACCTTAAGAAGGTCAGCGCGTTAAGAAAACAGTCCGGGGGACTGTTTTTAGCGATGAGCGTGAGGCGGTAACGCCGAACGAAGGAGTCTGCAAGGCTATTGCCGAAGCAGAATGCGAATCCTGCCAGGCGCGCCAACAATAGAAGGACTGCTTTTGCAGTCCTTCTATTGTTTTTAATCGAATGAGAGGATTCGAACCTTAAGAAGGTCAGCGCGTTAAGAAAACAGTCCGGGGGACTGTTTTTAGCGATGAGCGTGAGGCGGTAACGCCGAACGAAGGAGTCTGCAAGACTATTGCCGCAGATAGAATA
>SVTI01000028.1 GCA_015063855.1 Oscillospiraceae bacterium | reverse complement strand
CACATGGACATTTGATACATCTACCGATGAAATGGATAAAAGTGGATTAAACAGTACGGTAACTGATGTAGATTGCCAAACCCATAATTATGTATATGGAATAATAGAGAAGCCCACATGTACAAAAGAGGGAAAAAAGATTTGGATATGTACCCTATGTGATGATTTCTATATAGAAACTATTTCTGTAACTGAACATAATGGAGAATGGGAAATTATTTTTTGGCCCACCTATACAGAGGAAGGTTTAATGATTTTAAGGTGTACGGAATGTGGTGCGCTTATGGGAGCCGAAACTATAGATAGGCTCGATAAGAATGATTTTTTTGTGGATGTCGGTTCAGCGGGAGATTGGTATCATGACGCTGTATACTACTGTGCAGCTAAGAATTATATTAAAGGTAATGATAAGGGGTTGTTTATGCCTACAGCTAAGCTTACCCGTGAGCAGCTTGTTGTGATTCTTGGAAGAGTGGCCGGTGCGGATCTCTCACAGTACACAGAAACAAAATTTACTGATGTTAAGATTAATTCCTGGTATGGTTCCTCAGTTGCATGGGCAAATAAAAACGGTTATGTAAACGGCATTAGCAAATGTAAATTTGGTGTTGGCAAAAACATTGACCGTGAGTCTTTGGCAACTATCTTGTACCGTTATGCGCAAAAGCAAGGAATTGATGTCAGCAGCAAGGCTGATTTGACCGTCTATAGTGATTATGCAAAGATAAGCTCCTGGTCAAAGGATGCCTGCGCTTGGGCAGTAAATACCGGACTTTTGACTTCCACCAACACAAAGGTTCTTACTCTTTCACCCAAGATGATCGTAAACCGTGCTCAGGCTGCTCAGCTCTTTATGAATTATGATAAAAAAGTTTTAGGTTAATTATCTGATGCATAAAAAGATTGGTTGCTTTGTATTACAGCACAAGGGACCGTCCCCTGTGTTAATGGATTTTCTACGATATTATAATTAAAGCCTCAATTAATAGAGCGGCTGATTACAAATCAGCCGCTCTCGACAGTCTGAAAAAGTCTATCGCAAAAGCGATAGACTTTTATTTTATTCATTCTCAAAAAGAGGTGTACTGAAATATCTCTCAGCAGTATCGGGAAGAACGGTCACAACTGTCTTTCCCTTTCCTAACTTCTTTGCAAGCTTAATGGCAGCCGCAACATTAGTACCACTTGAGATACCGCACATAAGACCCTCACGTCTTGCAAGATCCTTTGCGGTCTGGAGTGCCTCCTCATCGGTCACGATGTAAATCTCATCATAAATATCACAGTTAAGATTATCGGGGATAAGACCATCGCCGATACCCATCTGTATATGCGTACCTATAGTACCGCCTGCAAGAATAGCCGCATTCTCGGGCTCAACCGCCCATATCTCAATATCGGGATTCTGAGCCTTTAAGGTCTCACCGATACCACTTATGGTACCACCCGTACCGATACCGGAGCAGAAACCGTGAATAGGCCCTGCAACCTGCTCAAGAATCTCAAGACCTGTATGATGCTTATGTACCATGGGGTTAGCGGGATTCGTGAACTGCTGAGGAACGAAAACCTTGTCGTTCTCTTCTGACATACGAAGAGCTGTGTTAAGGCATTCCTCAATACAAGCACCAATATCGCCTGCATCATGAATAAGCAATACCTCTGCTCCGTAATGACGAACGAGTTTTCTACGTTCCTCACTTACAGAGTCGGGCATAATTATAATAGTTTTGATACCCATAACCGCACCTACAAGGGCAAGACCTATACCCTGATTTCCGCTGGTAGGCTCAACGATTATCGTATCTTCCTTGATCACACCGCGATTTTTTGCATCCATGAACATATTATATGCGGTTCTCGTTTTAATAGAGCCGCCTACGTTAAGTCCCTCATACTTAACAAGTATCTCAGCCGAATCCTCATCAGTCATGTGGTTCAAACGAATGACCGGGGTGTGTCCTATTGCGTCTAATACGTTATTGTAAACCATACGGTTTTTCTCCGTTATTCTTTAAATTCTACAACCTGACCAAGCTCGTCAGACTTAAATGCTGCTTCCATAACCTTCATGACACGCATAACCTCGTCGTGCTTAACGATAAGCTCTGCCTTGCCGTCGATTACGTCACAGAAATTACGGTAATAATCGTAAACGTCACCTGTGGGGCGGTCTACCTCATACTCATCAACGGTGATGCTGTCACGAGGAGCCATGGTCTTGGTGAGACCTGCACCGGTTTGAACAGGGATAACGTCGCTTTCATGCCAGTACTTGCAAACGGTAACCTTAGCTTTTTCACGCCAGTCGGTTATAAGTGCTGTACCCTTATTACCCTGCATGTAGAAACGAGGCATTGCGATAAAGTTAAACGTGCCGGTTTCGATATATGCTTCGCTTCCGTCCTCAAAATAAATGTAAAGCTTGTAGCCGTCATCAACCTCGAAATTGGTGGTATGTATAAACTTGCAGTAGATCTTTGTGATCTTTCTGTCCTTATAGATCTGAAGGATCTGGTCGATAAGATGTACGCCCCAATCAAGAAGCATACCGCCGCCGTGAGCCTTTTCTCCTCTCCAGTCACTGGGAATACCGCGGGATCCGTGGATACGGGATTCAATATTGAATACCTTACCGATCTCACCCGACTCATAGATCTTCTTCATGCCAAGGAAGTCAACATCCCAGCGTCTGTTCTGATGAACGCTGAATACTCTATTGTTCTTATTTGCAGCTTCAACCATCTTTGCAAGCTCTTCGCTTGACATTGCAACAGGCTTCTCACAAATAACGTTCTTGCCCGCTTCAAGGCAACGAACTACTGTATCAAGGTGAACGTCATTGGGAATGGCAACTGTAACTATATCTACTCTGTCATCAGCTAAAACCTCATCAAGGCTATTATATGCATATATACCTCTGGAACGTGCAAGTTCAGCCTTTGCAGGATCAATATCGTAAACACCTAAAAGGTTTACTACTCCCTTTTCTATCGCTTTAGCAACGTGATAACCGCCGCCCATTCCGCCGTAGCCAACAACTACTAAATTTTTCTTACTCATAATAAAATTGCCTCTTTCGCAAAATATAAATAAATATCTATATTATTATAACATAATCACACTCAAAGTCAACTGTTTTTGAAAAATAAGAGAAAAATGACGGCAGAAAATCTGCCGTCATTCGATTATTTTGATTTAGTCAACCATACCGGTACACTTACCGTCTGCTCCGAAGTAATAGTATCCGGACTTAAGACCGTATGCATTGTCGCCACCGACCCAAAGTCTGCTGTTAACGTACATTGTACCACTGGAAAGGTTGAAATAGTAATAATTTTCACCAACCTTTGTAAGACCCTTTGCCCTAATAAGGTTATCATAATAATATGTGTAACCGTTACCGTTAGCAAATCCTGTCTTTACAAGCTTTGCTTCAGAATCAAATGCATAGTAACCGGACGAACCGCCAAATTCCTTAGCATTTGTTGAATTTATCCACACGGAGTTGGTATTTACATAAAGCTTACCGTCAGTCTTTGCATAGTAATACTCACCGTCAAGCTCGTAGATACCTGCATACTGCTTAATACCGTCGATCGTGTAGTAATAATAACCGTTTTCATATACTACCTTTTTAATACCCGTTTCAGCGTTTGCTATAAAGAGCTTACCTTCTGCATCGAAATAGTAGTAACCGGTATCAAAACCGTAATCATTATCAGATACCCACATGGTGGTATCGCTATACATGGTTCCGCTGGAAAGATTAAAGAAGTAATAATAATCTCCGATCTTTGTAAGACCCTTTGCAAGTACAAGATTGTCGTAGTAATAAGTAAATCCATTAGGAGCACTTACAAATCCTGTCTTTACAAGCTTACCTTCAGCATCAAAGCTGTAATAAGCCTTCTTTACTCCTGTATCGTTTACATTGGATACCCATGCAACCGCATCTGTAACAAGAACTCCGTTAGACTGAGCATAATAGTATTCACCGTCAAGCTCGTAGAGACCATAGGTCTGCTTTACTCCGTCTATTACAAAGTAGAGCTTGCCGTTCTCTTCTACGATTTCCTTATAACCGCTTGTATCAGCAATATACATTTTACCATCAGCCTGGAAGTAGTAGTTACCGGGTTCGAAGCCGTAATCATTCGCTCCTACCCAAAGAGTAGAATCCTTATACATGAATCCTGACTTTTTGTTAAAGTAGTAGTAATCATCACCTATATTGATAAATCCGGTAGCAAGTGTACCCTCTTCATCTACGTAATAGGTTCTGCCGTATACATCGAAGAAGCAGCCAAGTTCCATATAGAAGTCGTCACCGAAGTTATAGAAACCGTCAGGCTCGCTTATTACACCATTCTTAAGTTCGGTGGTAAGCCAGATAAATTCATTCTGTGCAAGTGTAAGACCGTGCTTTACATATACGATCTTACCGGTCTCGATCTCATAGAGACCCTGAGGCTGAATCACACCATCAAGTGTAAGATGATAGTTACCTGCATGGTTTACTATGATATAACCTTCGGGCATCTGGAGAATACCGTTTGCGTCGATAGGATAGTATCCCTTGGGAAGTCCGTAGGGGTTATAACCCGATTCACCGGGCTTTTCCATACCTCCGGTAGAACCAAGCCAAATTCTGAGATTTTGGTACATATGGCCGTGATCTTCATTGAAATAACGGTATATAACCTTACCATCCTCTACAAACTGCTGGAGACCAAAGGTCAGCTGATACTTATTGTATAAGAAGGTTCTCTCAGTAATCTCCTCTTCGGGATGATTATCTCTGATATGCATACCGGTAACGAAACCGTCTGCAATCATCTTACCCTCGGTATCGAACGCATATACGCTGTTACGTCCGTTAAGAGCATATTCGGGGTTTTCTGCATTAAATACCTGCTTTTCAGCTCGGGTTATCATGTAAACGTTATCACAAACAAGCTTACCGTATTCATCGGTAAGACCGTAGTAATAGTAATCCTCAACAACGAAGAGTCCTTCGGTTGTCTTACCGTCCTCACCTGCAGCGTAATAGTAGTTGCCTGTTGCTTCATCAGGGAAGAATCCGTTAAATGCCTTATCACAGTATACACACTGTACATAACCGTTATCATCCTCGGTGTTCACCTCAAATGCATATGTATGTGTAAGTGCTTCTATTGTGAAGTGCTCTCTTGAAAGCTCTGCGTCACATACCTCACAGTATACAACCATGTCATAAGAGCCGGGAATATCGCACTTTGCTTCTTCTCTGTTTTCCTCAACTGCATTTGCAGGAGTATGGCCGAGTGCTTCAACCTCGTCTGCCTTATATGTGTGACCGCATACCGAACAGGTATAGGTTGTATAACCTGCCTCGGTACAGGTAGGTGCTGTTACTACTGCATCATACTTGTGTCCGAGTGCATCAACTACTGTTGTTACTCTGGAAAGCTCTGCCTTACATACTGTACAGTATACTACTGTATCATAGGAACCATCGGTTGTACAGGTAGGCTCTACGTTATTCTCAATAACCGCTTCGCCTTCGGTATGGCCGAGTGCTCCAAGCTCATCCGCCTTATATGTGTGACCGCATACCGAACAGGTATAGGTTGTATAACCTGCCTCGGTACAGGTAGGTGCTGTTACTACTGTATCATACTTGTGTCCGAGTGCATCAACTACTGTCTGTGCAACGAGTACCTCATCACATACTGAACAGTGTGAACCCTCGGTAAGACCTGTTTCTGTACAGGTAGGTGCTACCGCCTTGTCAACTACAGGTGTATGTCCGAGTGCATCAACTACTGTTGTTACTCTGGAAAGCTCTGCCTTACATACTGTACAGTATACTACTGTATCATAGGAACCATCGGTTGTACAGGTAGGCTCTACGTTATTCTCGATAACTGCTTCGCCTTCGGTATGGCCCTTTGCAGCTACGATTTCCTGTGCAATAAGGATCTCTCCGCAAGCTTCACAATGTGAGCCCTCGGTAAGACCGGTTTCGGTACATGTAGGCTCTACTGCATCATCGATCACGGGAGTATGTCCCTTGGAAGGAACGATCTCCTGTTCAACAAATACATATCCGCAACGTTCACAGTGTGAACCCTCGGTAAGACCGGTTTCGGTACATGTAGGCTCTACAGCCTCGTCAATTACGGTAATATGTCCCAGCGATACAACTATGTCTTCAACCTTTGTATGAGTGCTGTCATTGAGACAAGTATATGTGGTATAGCCTTCTTCGGTACATGTAGGTGCTGTAACCTCTCCATCATTCCACTTATGTCCTATAGCTTCGATGGAATTGGTTTCTTCTTCCTGACATACGGAGCATACTCTCTTTTCAAGTCCTTCTCCCTCACAGGTTGCGGGAGTTACAACTGTCCAATCACCCCATGTATGGCCAAGCTTATCAACTATGGTTTCAACTCTTGAAAGCTCCGCCTTACATACGGTACAGTATACTACTGTATCATAGCTACCCTTTTCGGTACATGTAGGAGCTACATTATTCTCGATTACAGCCTCACCCTCGGTGTGTCCGAGAGCATCAACTGTTATTTTATTTCTGGAAAGCTCAACCTTACATACAGAACAGTATACTACGGATTCGTAGGAACCGTCTTCGGTACAGGTTGCTTCTACTCTGTTTTCTTCAACTGCTTCTGCAGGTGTATGACCGAGAGCAGCCTTTTCAACATAGGTTGTGTAGTCACATCTTGAACATGTTACGTATGCATCCCAACCGATTTCGGTACATGTGGGTGCCTTTGCATCATGTGTGATCTCATTGTGACCGAGTGCTTCAATAACTTCTGTGTTTCTGGAAAGCTCAACCTTACATACAGAACAGTATACTACGGATTCGTATGAACCGTCTTCGGTACAGGTTGCATCAACTACGTTTTCCTTAACTGCAGCTTCGGGTGTATGACCAAGCGCATCTGTGTTTTTTACAACCTTCTGGTGCTCAGCATTGTGCTGACAGGTGTAGGTTATATAACCCTCTGCAGTACATGTAGGAGCAGTTACAACACCTTCATCCCATGCGTGAGCATCGGGATCAACGGGGATATCTTCTTCAACAATAGACTGTATCTCTACCCAATCGGAAAGAAGGTTACCGTCTTCATCGATCGGGAACACGGTTGTATACTTTGTCTGACCCATAGAAATACAGGTTGCTTCAAGTACAACTTCGATCTGAATCTTAGCTATATCGGACTGCTCATGATCAGCGTCATTTTTACAGTTTCTTGTTGCTATGCATCCGGCTATCTTGCCGTTATCCCTGATCCAATCGTATTTAGCCTCTGCCCAATCGTGACCAAGTGCATCAATGTTAGTTAAAGTCTTATTCTGAGCAGTTGCCCAATCTACTGTAAAGGTTGCAGTATAGGTGGTGTCACCCATTTCTTCACAGGTTGCTGGCTTGGTTATCTCAATTGTAACAACAGCATCTGCAGTATCTACGTGAGATTCATCTCTCTTACATACTCTTTCGGCTGTGCAAGAGCTATAATCCTCTGCCCATGTGTATGTAACGTCTGCCCAATCATGACAATTATAGATTGTAACTGTAACGGTGGTAGTGTTACCTGCCTTATCCTTCGCATAAACAACGTAGGATGTACCGTTTTCGCTACCCTCAAGAGTGTAGTTTCTGTCTGTGAGAGTAACTGCTTCACCGTTAACGGTGAACTTATCAAGATACTTTTCTTCAACGGTGAACTCATAGCTGCCGAAATCATCGTTGGAACAGTATTCACCGTTTTCAAGAGTATTGAATACGGGGACCTTGGTATCTATAACGAATCTCTGTGAAGAGATATACGCTACGTTGCCCTGATCGTCGGTGATCTTAACATACATGATGTATTCACCGTCAGCAGTTCCGTTAAGGCTGAATGCCTCACCGTTGGGAGCAACTGTCCATTCTGTGAGTGCTTCAACCTCTGCCTGTGTAAGAGCCTTGGCGGAGAGGAAGTATTCAACGGTAGGAGCAATGAAAGTTGCGGCTGTTGCTGTAACAACAACATTGCTGAAATCTTTTTCATAAATACCGTATCTGATTTTATCCTTAGTTACAAACTCTGTGGAAATACCTGCAGGGCCAACACCGAGGTCGATTGTACCTGTAGGAAGTGTAGTATTATCCTTTTCCCACTTAACATAAACGGTCTTTGTTGCCGCTGCTGTAGTAAGGAAGCCTACAGAACTGAAGGATTCGATCTTATCGGTATATGCAGTATCGGTATAGAAACCAACAAGATGGTAGCCGTCTCTGTTTGCTTCTGTGGGGAATACGATAGTTCCGGGGTAATCAACGCTTTCAATAGCATTATATACATCCTCACCAAACCAAAGCTTCAGGTTTGCCGCTGAGGTAGCCTTGTTAGAGTTGGTAGAATCACCATATGACATTGTCATCTTCATAGGTGTGGATGTTGCGTAAACCTTGATTACGTAATCCTTGCCGTTAACATCGTACGAATATGCCTTAGCTGCAATCTGCTTGCTTGCCAATGCCGTGCCTGCTTCATCTGCCCATGCAGATATTGTGTAACCTGTTCTTGTTAAAGTATTACAGGTTGTTGCAGTACCGTAGTAATGTGTATCGGGAAGTGCATCAAATCCGGAAACACCAAGCTCGGCTGCCTTTGCGGAATCAAGCTTAATGCCGTCAAGGTAATATTCTATGGGGAAGGTATTTTCTTCCCATACTGCGTAGATCTTTGATTTATTTGCCGTAATAGGAGCATCTCCGGGAATACTGTCAATGTCACGAGAATACCATGTACCGGTTCCCGCTGCCGCAGAGTTCCAACCGAGGAAAGTATAACCGGTTCTATACATATCTGTGAACTGAGTGTTCAGATCAAGGTCGGTTCCACCGGTAAAGGAGAATGTGAAATAAGTCGATGTAGAGGATGTTGTGATCGCTGTAGCACCTGTCTTATAATATGAACCGCCGTAGGGGTATATATAAGTAGCTGCGTAGGTTGCAGGAGTAGAGGTTGCATAAACCTTGATTACATAATCTTCACCGTTTGCATCATAGGAGTATCTTGCTTTTGCAATCTGCTTACTGGGTAATGCAGTACCCTCATCATCTGCCCATGCCGATATCGTATATCCCGCACGGGTAAGTGTTGCACAGGTTGTTGCAGTATTATATGTATGAATTGTAGGTAACGCATCAAAGCCTGCAACATTGAGCTCCGCGGCTCTTGCGGAATCAAGCTTAACTCCGTCAAGGTAATATTCTATGGGGAAGGTATTTGCTTCCCATACTGCGTAGATCTTTGATTTATTTGCCGTAATAGGAGCATCTCCGGGAATACTGTCAATGTCACGAGAATACCATGTACCGGTTCCCGCTGCCGCAGAGTTCCAACCGAGGAAAGTATAACCGGTTCTATACATATCTGTGAACTGAGTGTTCAGATCAAGGTCGGTTCCACCGGTAAAGGAGAATGTGAAATAAGTCGATGTAGAGGATGTTGTGATCGCTGTAGCACCTGTCTTATAATAAGAACCTCCATAGGGATATACATAGGTAGCTGCAAAGGTTGTAGGTTTACAAGTCGAGGTAAGTACGATATAGTAATTACCGTCATCACGAAGCTCCGCAAGAGCATGACCGTAATAGGTCTTGGTGTCGTTAACACGGTTTGCACTATCCGTTGCAAGACCTGTACCGTCAACAAACTTCCATGCACCCATGGTGTAGGCGGGGCGAGTAGGCTTAGTGGTTATGGTCTTATTAACAGCATAGGTATGCTCTGTCTGTGTCTTAATAGTTGCCCAGTTAGTGATGTTCAACTGAGCCGCAGTTTCATCATTAAGAACAGTTCTTGTACCATCTTCGTGAACAATAACATATTCAATAATGAATTTATTAGGTTTCCACTCTGCATAAAGTGTTGTTGCAGCAGTTACGGGAACAGCATTTTTGGGAATATAATCAAAGTCCTCTATACGTCTGGTAGCAACACCGTAGTTAGCAGTACCGCTGGTCGTATTCCAACCTGCAAACTCGTAACCGTTTAATTTGATATCACCGATCTTATCTGACAAATCAAACTCTTTGTCATAAGCATAATCACTAACAACATATTTAGTGATAGTTGCTCCGCTTGCATCGGTCATTGTACCGCCGTTATCATCAAGGGTAAGTGCATATGCATTTACAGTCCACTTTAAGTAAAGTGTAATTTCCTCCTTGGGATAATTCTTACGAGTACATGTATTCTGTTCGGGTTTCGCAGCATACTTTGTTGTACACTCCGGATCAGAATATACTGTTCCAACATAACCATCTCTCTTGGGGAAGGTCATTGTCTTATTGTTAGAAGCATGATATGTCATACTATCATTCAGAACTGTGTCAAGATTGGTAATATACGTATCTTCTTCTGTTATATATCTGCCGGCATCAACATCGTAATATCTAATGGGGAATTTGTTATATCCCCACAATGCTGTAAGAGTTATATTTGCAGCAGCCTTTCTGCCGGGAAGAATATCGTCCTCTATAGAAGAGCTATCTGTACTTACAGTCCAGCTGAGAAGTGTGTAACCGGTATATGCTGCAGTGAAGTAATCAGAAATCTTAGAATCCTGAGCATAGGTATGTGTAAATGTACCTTTTGCCTTAGCTGCAAGGGTTTGACCTGTCTTAACGTTAGTAAGTGTACCATTACCGGGATTTACGGTAATTGTATACTCAATAGGATTCCACTTTGCATAAAGTGTAACAGGAGCAAGAGTAGCCTGTGCACCGATAACTCCGTTTGTGGGCTGAGTAAAGTCAGCGTCGAAGTACCAGCCGGCAAAAGTAAAGCCGGCAACGGAAGCGTCAACAAGAGTTGTATCAGTACCATAGGTATGATACTCGGGAGAATTAGCGCCTAATGCAGCCGCTTCTTCATTGAGAACATAGAAAATTGTATATCTGTTTGCTGTTTTAACTTCGTGAGGACACTCAGGATTGGTGCCGTCGGACTCACGGTTACACTCGATTATTGTGTAGCCTTCTCCATTGTCATAAGGCTCGCCAAAGAGATGACCGAGAGCGGAAGCATTTCCTGTTGCCTCGGTATATGTATGTGTGGGATCATACTGACAAACATAAAGTGTAACTTCTTCACATTCACAGTATGCAGGAACAACAGTGCCTACATAATCATGTCCGTGGGGATCAACGGTTTGTGTGGTATGTGCATCACAGCCGGGACGTGTACAGTCTGCAGTCTGGGTACCTGTACCCTCACAGGTAGGCATATCCTCCGCCTTTGCATAATACCATTCACCCCAATTGTGACCGAGTGCTGTACCGGTTGCTACCTTTGTGGTAGTAAGCTCACAAGTAGTACACTTATAAATGTCAATTCGATCTGTCAAGCACGTTGCTTCGGTATCAACGCCCCAAAGCATATCATATTTATGAGCTACCGTGGGATAGCTTTCTGTTAACGCACCGCATACACACGCCTTTTGAATATATCCGGCCTGTGTACAAACTGCAGGGATGTTTACAATCTCAAAATACCTGTGAGTATGCTCAAGCTTGTACCAATAAGCATAGAAGGTACCATTCTTAACAGAAAGGGTACTGGATGTATCACCCCATTTAAGAGCCCAGTCACCGTAATCGTCATCGGGATCGTTTACTCCGCTTGAGAAGTATCTCCATGCATATGAGCTGTCGGTATGATCGTCATCAATGGCAACAGTCACACTATCAACGCCTTCATAACGGGGCCAACCCATATAATAACCGATACGAACCGCCTGAGGATAACCGCCCTTGATAGCAGATGCATATGTCTGACCTGTTTTGATACTGTAAGAGGACTTACCTGAAATCAGTGTACCTCCTGCAGGGTCAAACTTAATTGTGGTGGTAGTTCCTGAACCGCTGGTACCACCGGCAGTAGCACTGTGAAGCTTGATCCAACGTGCATAAAATTCTACATTCTGAGGCACGTAGAAGGGCTTGCTTTCATCATAGAACCACCAGGTGTCCTTATTACTCATTTTCTCACAGAACCAACCGTCAAAATAGTAACCGTCGCGCTCTACAACCAGGGTTGCGGGGATAGAGGTAGACTCGACATCACCGTCAGGAACCTCTGTTCTGTCACCGCCGCAGATCTCACCGTAGGTTGTACCGTCATTATTGTGCAGAAATTCTTTCCAGGAGGCTCCGTTATCGGTAAACGTACCGCCGTTTGCATTAAACGAAATGGTATATATACCCTGTGAAGAAAAATCTTCACCCCACTGTGCATACAGAGTAACAGGATATGCGCTGTCACGCTGACCACCAAGGTTTGTGCCTGCAGTGTAGGCGATACCGCTGCCGTCAGGCTCGGTATTCCATCCTATAAACCTTGAGCCTTCTTTAGTAAACTTACAACTCTTTACAGAATAGTTCTCAAAGTAATTCATGTCAGTTGTATGCCAATCATAAGCATTTTCAACCGTATCGGTAGCCATTGTACCGGTACCGCCGTTAGCATCATACTTAACAGTAAAGTCCCATGCTGCCATGAACTCAACGACATTCATCTTATACTTTTCGGAATATACACATTGGAAGTTGCTCCAGGGTGCAGAACCGCCTGTGGGAGGAATAGTAAGGTATTGGTTGGGTCCTTCCCAAAGCTCAAAGGTTCCGTCATTAACGAGCAGCGCATACGCATACGCTCCGTTATACATAACTCGCTCACAACCGGGATATGTGGGAATATCACCAAGATAATCAGGCATGTGATATTCATAGCCGGACTTATAGTCCTTACCGCTTGCGTTATAGTTCGTAACGTAACCGAGGTAAGTGCTTTCACCATTGGAGTATGTACCACCGTTAGCATTGAACATGATGGGATAACCCCAGATAGCATAGAGGGTCACACCGCTTTCGCCTGTATAGGTATCCCAATATTCTGTGCCGGTACCGCGGCTGGTGGTGGAATCATATCCTGTAAACCAACCGATAAGCACACGCTGGTTGTTTGTACCTTTAGGGGCTATGCCGTTATAGTTTGACTTGATAGCCGCCTTATCGGTAAGCAGAGTGCCGGCATCGTCAAGTGTAACGGTACAGGTTTTACCGTTACCCTCGGGACCTGCATTAAGTGTAACAGTTACACCTGCTGCAGCAATATTCAAGCCCAAGGAGGGAATCATGCCAACAAGCATTATCAATACTAATAAGAAGGATAATACTCTTTTGAAATTTCTCATTTCTTCTGTCCTTTCGAAAAAATTTGTCGGAGAATCTGATTTTGTCGGTTCTCGAGTTGCCGGCAAAAGCTTGGCAGTATATGCCGCGGTGCTTCTCCCTACACCGCTAATCTATATCAACACAAAGGAGAATCAAAATTCTCATTTCTTAATTCTCAATTCCCAATTCTCAATTTTAATGCAAGCAACTCAGTCAATACTCTAATTGAGAACTGAGAATCAAGAACCAAGAACTAAACCTTCGTGATAAAACAGGAAATTATATGGTTTTAAAAATTTGTTTTAGTGCTTTATTGTCATTATATAAAGGTATGAGCATACCTATCCACAATAACTATAATTACACATAATAATTGTATCACCAAACCTACATAATGTCAATAAAATCGCTTGACAGAATTTGTAAACTTATCATTAAGTAGGGAAATTTGATGAGATGATACAATTATAACAGATGTAAAAATTAAACGACTGTCTCATATCTCATATCTCATACTTATAAAATAAGAGAGCGGAAAAATCCGCTCTCATATTTTATATCTCCAACCGAATTCGTCGGGAAGCTTACCTGTCTGTACGCCTGTGATAAAGTCATAAAGCTTTTGGCTGAATTCACCGATAGAGCCGTCACCGATGGTGTAAACATCGTCCTTATAACGGAGCTTACCTACGGGAGAAATAACCGCTGCGGTACCCGAACCGAATACCTCCTCCAGCTTGCCGGAATTCTGAGCCTCTATAAGCTCGTCTACAGATATTCTTCTCTCCTCACAGGGTATTCCCTTCGCTCTGCAATAGTAAAGAACGCTGTCACGGGTAATACCGGGAAGGATAGAGCCGTTAAGCATGGGGGTAACGATCTTGCCGTCTATCTTGAAGAAGATGTTCATTGCGCCAACCTCTTCGATATACTTACGTTCAACACCGTCAAGCCAGAGCACCTGAGAATAGCCGTCATTATGAGCCTTCTCCTGAGCCGCAAGTGAGCAAGCGTAGTTACCGCCTGTTTTAGCAAAGCCCATACCTCCCTTAACCGCTCTTACATATTCATCCTCGATCCAAATGCCAACGGGCGCAAGTCCGTTTGCATAGTATGCACCGCTGGGAGAAAGAATTACCATAAAAAGATAGTTCTTTGAGGGCGCAACACCGAGAAATTCATCGGTTGCAATAATGAAGGGACGGATATAAAGGCTTGTACCCTCCTGTGTGGGGATCCAGTCGCGGTCGATATCAACCACAGCTCTGACTGCCTCAACGAAGTCCTCTACGGGAAGCTCGGGAATACAAAGTCTTTCGTTTGTTGCGTTAGTTCTCTTTGCATTCATATCGGGACGGAAGAGATAGCACTCGCCGTCTTCGTTTCTGTATGCCTTTAAGCCCTCGAACATCTCCTGTCCGTAATGGAATACCATAGCGGAGGGATCAAGCTCGATCTTGCCGTAGGGCACTATTCTTGCATCATACCAGCCCTGACCCTCTGTGTAGTTCATAATGAACATATGGTCGGTAAATATCTTACCGAAAGGCAGGGGCTTGGTGAAATCGGGTTTTACTTTAGGATTTGTTGTCTTTTCAACTCTTATATTGAGCACTTAAATCAAGACCTTTCTTTTTTAAAAATCGTTTTATGAAAATTATATTTTCTATAACACGCAAATTATATCGTCCAAAGAAAGCCTCCCTTGCCTAAAGGGAGGGGGACCGCTTGCGGTGGAGGGATATAATAACTAACAGTTTTGTTTAGCTGATATATCCTTAACTGTAGAATCAATATAACTACATACACCCTCAAAATTCTCATGTATTAAACGGTTAGGTATCCTTAACACTGTTAAATTTCGTTCTTCGAGTTTTTGTGTTCTTATTGCATCCTTTTTCATACCTTTTTCGGTATAATGTTGCGAGCCGTCCAACTCTATTACCAATCTGGCTTTAGAACAGTAAAAATCTGCAATATAATTATCAATAACCTTTTGCTTTAAAAACCTTATAGGATAAGTTCTTAAATAATCATACCAAAGATGCTTTTCTTCTTGGGTCATATTTTTACGAAGCATTCTTGCGGTATTGGTCAAAGACGCATTGTGCTTTCTTTGATTTTTCGTTTCCACAAATATCCCTCCACCGCAAGCGGTCCCCCTCCCTTTAGGCAAGGGAGGCTAATAGTACCGTTCGTTTTTAGAAATATTTTATAATTAAAGCTGCTCCAAAATCTTCTCTGTCATTTCTGTACAGCTCAGGGGTGTTTCCTTGGAAGTACCAAGGATATCGCCTGTTCTGTAGCCTGCGGTGAGAACCTTATCAACCGCTTCTTCAATAGCCTTTGCTTCCTCTTCAAGGTCAAAGGAATAGCGAAGCATCATAGCCGCAGAAAGAATGGTTGCGATGGGGTTAGCCTTGTTCTGTCCCGCAATATCGGGAGCAGAACCGTGAATAGGCTCATACATACCGCACTTGGTGTCACCTAATGAAGCGGAAGGAAGAAGACCGATAGAACCGGTGATCTGGGATGCTTCATCGGAGAGAATATCACCGAACATATTTGAGGTTACAACAACGTCAAACTGGGAGGGATTCTTAACAAGCTGCATTGCCGCGTTATCAACGAGCATATCGGATACCTCAACATCGGGGTATTCCTTCGCTACGTTATGAACAACCTCTCTCCAAAGGCGGGAGCTTTCAAGCACGTTTGCCTTATCTATGCTGATAACCTTCTTACCTCTCTTGCGAGCGGTTTCAAAGGCTACTCTTGCAATTCTTTCAACCTCAAGAACACTGTAGCATTCGGTATCGTAAGCCTCGGGACCGTACTTGCCGTCACGGCGACCTCTTTCGCCGAAGTAGATACCGCCTGTAAGCTCTCTTACCATAACGAGGTCTATTCCCTTCTCCGTGATATCGGGGCGAAGAGGACACTCTGCACTAAGTGAAGAATAAAGCTTTGCGGGGCGGAGGTTTGTGTAAAGACCAAGCGCCGAGCGGATACCTAAAAGTGCCTTTTCGGGGCGCTTGTTACCCGGGAGAGTGTCCCACTTAGGACCGCCCACCGCACCGAGGAGTACGCTATCCGAAGCAAGGCATCCTTTAACGGTTTCCTCGGGGAGGGGTTCGCCTGTTGCATCAATTGCACAGCCGCCTATAAGATAGGGTGTAAAATTAAAGGTATGGTTGAACTTTTCGCCAACCTTTTCGAGTACCTTAACTGCACCGTCAACGATTTCGGGACCGATGCCGTCACCCTTTAATAATGCTATATTATAAGTCATTTTCCTTCCTCCTTACTTGATCGCGCCGTTTTTAATAGACTCGATAAGACCACCGTTTGAAATAATGGTCTGAATGAATGCGGGGAAAGGCTGGGTCTTAAATGTTTCGCCGGTAGTCTTATTGTATATCTCACCCTTATCCATATCAACCGCCAATTCGTTGCCCTCGTTTATTGCATCAACTGCCTCGGGGCATTCGATAATGGGAAGACCGATATTAATGGAGTTACGGTAGAAGATACGAGCAAAGCTCTTTGCGATAACAAGAGAAATTCCGCTTGCCTTGATCGCAATGGGAGCGTGCTCACGGGAAGAGCCGCAGCCGAAATTGAACTCGGCAACCATAATGTCGCCCTCCTTAACTCTCCCTGTGAAGGTGGGGTCAAGGTCTTCCATACAGTGGGAAGCGAGCTCTTTTTTATCGATAGTATTAAGATATCTCGCGGGAATGATAACGTCGGTGTCAACGTTATTTCCGTATTTGATTACTTTTCCTTCAAATTTCATCTTACATTACCTCCTCGGGAGATGAGATCTTACCGGTAATGGCAGATGCCGCCGCTACCTCAGGGCTTGCAAGGTAAACCTCAGACTTAACGTGACCCATTCTGCCAACGAAGTTACGGTTTGTGGTGGCAACGGCGCGTTCGCCCTCTGCCAGAATACCCATATGACCGCCAAGGCAGGGGCCGCAGGTGGGTGTGGAAACGATAGCTCCGCACTCAACAAAGGTCTTAAGATAACCCTTTTCCATAGCTTCAAGATAGATCTTCTGGGTTGCGGGAATAATGATGCAGCGAACGTTCTTTGAAACCTTTTTGCCTGCCATGATTTCAGCAGCTGCGGCAAGGTCGGAAAGTCTGCCGTTTGTGCAAGAGCCGATAACAACCTGATCGATCTTGATTTCATCTATCTCATCAAATGTGTGAGTGTTTTCGGGAAGGTGAGGAAACGCTACGGTAGACTTGATCTCAGCAAGATCTATCTCGTATACAGCATCGTATACAGCATCCTCGTCGGGAGCATAAACGGTGGGCTCCTTTGCACCTGCCTCCTTGAGATATTCGATAGTCTTATCGTCTACCTCAAAGATACCGTTCTTACCGCCCGCTTCAATTGCCATATTTGCCATGCAGAGACGGTCGGAAACACTTAAATTACGTACACCCTCGCCTACGAATTCCATGGACTTATAAAGCGCACCGTCAACACCGATCATACCGATGATGTGAAGGATAACGTCCTTACCCGAAACGTACTTATTAAGCTTGCCCTTAAGCACAAACTTGATAGCGGAAGGAACCTTGAACCAAGCCTTTCCTACAGCCATACCGCAAGCCATATCGGTAGAACCGACGCCTGTGGAGAATGCACCGAGGGCTCCGTAGGTGCAGGTGTGGGAGTCAGCACCGATCACAACATCACCCGCGGTAACAAGACCTTTTTCGGGAAGAAGCGCGTGCTCGATACCCATTTCGCCTACGTCATAAAAATTAACTATATCCATATCCCCTGCAAACTCACGGCACATCTTACACTGAGTTGCAGCCTTGATGTCCTTATTGGGAGCAAAATGGTCCATTACAAGGGAAATTTTTTCTTTATCAAAAACTTTTTCGCGACCGAGTTTATTATATTCGGCAATGGCAACGGGAGATGTGATATCATTTCCCAATACCATATCAAGATCCGCCAAAACAAGCTGACCTGCAACAACAGAGTCAAGACCTGCATGCTTTGCAAGGATCTTCTGAGTCATTGTCATACCCATAATTATATCTCCTATGCTTTATAAGCAATAAGTTTATTAATGGCATTGAGGTAAGCAAGGATACTTGCTTCCAGAATGTCGGTGGAAAGTCCTCTTCCGTTAAAGCTCTTGCCGTCAGCCTTAAGCTTGACCATAACCTCACCCATAGTGTCCTTACCCTCGGAAACAGAGTTGATGGTGTAAACGTCAAAGGTATGCTCAGGAGGACAAACTATCTTGTCGATAGCATTAAATGCGGCATCAACAGGACCGTCGCCTAAGCAAACGTCCTCGATGATGTCTTCACCGTGAGAGAGCTTGATTGTACTTGTAGCTGTGGTGTGATTACCTGCATGAACGTCAAAGCGTACAAGCTTGTAGCCTTCCTCCTCTGCTGCCTTCGTGCTTACAAGAGCTTCAATATCAAGGTCGTTTACTACCTTTTTCTTATCGCAGAGAGCCTTGAATTTTTCAAATGCAACCAGCAATTCCTCCGCAGAAAGCTCATAACCAAGCTCCTTTAATCTTGCTTCAAATGCGTGCTTGCCCGAATGTTTACCGAGAACCATCTTATTCTCTGTAATACCAACAGATTCGGGGGTGAGGATTTCGTATGTAAGCTTGTTTGCGAGTACACCGTGCTGATGAATACCCGATTCATGAGCAAAGGCATTCTTACCTACGATAGGCTTGTTAAGGGGAGCGGACTGACCGATTATCTTATAAATGGTCTTGGAGGCACGGTAGATCTTTGTGGAATCAATACGTGTATCTGCACCAAAGAAATCGGGACGGGTCTTGAGCGCCATAACAACCTCTTCGAGAGAAGCGTTACCTGCACGCTCGCCTATACCGTTAATGGTACATTCAACCTGCAATGCACCGCCCTGAACAGAAGCAAGAGCGTTTGCAACAGCCATACCGAGGTCGTTATGACAGTGGGTGGAGAACTCAACCTTATCAGAGTTATCAACGTGAGAGATAACGTACTCGAACATAGCACGGATCTCTTCGGGGGTAGAATAACCAACCGTATCGGGAAGATTTATTACGGTAGCACCGTTCTTTATAGCTGCGTCAACTACCTTGCACATAAAATCATAGTCACTTCTGGTAGCATCCTCACAGCTGAACTCCACATTAGAGCAGTAGTTTGCCGCATATTTTACCATAGCTGCAGTTTTCTCCAAAACCTGCTCGGGAGTCATCTTTAATTTATATTCCATGTGGAGAGGGGATGTTGCGATAAAGAGATGGATTCTGGGGTCAACCGCACACTTAACTGCTTCGTATGCCGCATCGATATCACCTGTAGTAGCTCTTGCAAGAGAAGCTACCGTACAATCCTTTACCGTTTTTGCTATTGTATTAACAGACTCAAAGTCACCCTTTGAGGAAATGGCAAAGCCTGCTTCGATAACGTCCACTCTCAGCTTTTCAAGACGCTTGGCAACCTCGATCTTTTCCTCGAGGTTCATACTGCATCCGGGAGACTGCTCTCCGTCACGCAGTGTGGTGTCAAATATCTTAATTTGTTTCATTATTACATAATCTCCTTTATTCCACTACTGCACCCTTGTCAGCCGAGGAAACGAGCTTGGAATATCTCTTAAGATAGCCCTTGATCTCGCGCTTTTTGATTTCCATTGTCTTTCTGCGCTCCGCAAGCTCCTCTTCCGAAACTTCAAGGCTTATTGAATAGTTGGGAATATCTATACTAATGATGTCGCCCTCTTTGACGTAGGCTATTGTACCGCCGTTTGCCGCCTCGGGGGAAACGTGACCGATAGATGCTCCTCTGGTAGCTCCGGAGAAACGTCCGTCGGTGATAAGAGCAACCTCTTTATCAAGACCCATACCGCAGATAGCCGATGTGGGGGAAAGCATTTCTCTCATACCGGGACCGCCGGAGGGTCCCTCGTATCTGATAACAACAACGTCACCTGATTTGATCTTGGAATTATAGATAGCTTCAATAGCCTCTTCCTCGGAATCAAATACTCGGGCGGGACCCTTATGCACAAGCATCTCAGGAGCAACGGCAGAACGCTTTACTGCCGCACCGTTGGGAGCAAGGCTTCCGAAGAGAACCGCAAGACCGCCTGTCTTGGTATATGGATCATCATAGTCACGGATAACACCGTTGTTCTTCTTCTCAATACCTGCAATGTTTTCACCAACAGTTTTACCCGATACGGTCATAACAGAGGTATCCAGCTTATCGTGCTTTGCAAGCTCATTCATTACCGCATACACACCTCCCGCATTCTGAAGATCCTGCATGTGGTGGTGTCCTGCGGGCGCAAGGTGACAAAGGTTGGGAGTCTTTTCACTTATCTCGTTTACCATGTGGAGGTCAAGCTTAACGCCTGCCTCATAAGCAATTGCGGTGAGATGAAGAAGTGAATTGGATGAGCAACCGAGAGCCATATCAACAGTAAGCGCATTCGCAAATGCACCCTCTGTCATGATATCAAGGGGCTTAAGATCCTCATGAACAAGATTTACCGCACGCATACCAACAGCTTTCGCAAGACGCTGTCTTGCTGCATAAACGGCAGGAATGGTACCGTTTCCGCGAAGACCCATACCAAGAACCTCAGTCAAACAGTTCATGGAGTTTGCGGTAAACATACCCGAGCAGCTTCCGCATCCGGGGCAGGCATTTTCCTCGTAATATTCAAGATCGCAGTCATTCATAGTACCGTTTTTATAGGCACCGACAGCCTCAAATACAGAATTAAGATCCATGGGATTATTCTTCTCATCGCAGAGCGAGAGCATAGGTCCGCCGGATACAAAGATCGAAGGAATATTAAGTCTTGCCGCCGCCATAAGCATGCCGGGAACTATCTTATCACAATTGGGGATAAATACAAGACCGTCAAAGGCATGGGCACGAGCCATACATTCAACACTGTCTGCGATAAGCTCACGGGTAACAAGAGAGTACTTCATACCCTCATGACCCATAGCAATACCGTCACATACACCGATAACGTTAAACTCCATAGGAGTACCGCCGTTGGCAAGTACACCGTCCTTGACCGCTCTTGCGATGGTCTGTAGGTGTATATGTCCGGGGATCACCTCATTAAAGGAATTTACGATACCTATAAGAGGTTTTCTTATCTGATCGCTTGTATATCCCATAGCCTTGAGCAAAGAGCGCTGAGGTGCGCGCTCTGCTCCGCTTTTCATTTTATCACTTCTCATAGTTTCACCCTGAGTAATTTATATTAGTTGTTGATAAACTTGTCTTCTTCGTTGTTCCAGCTGTAGAGCTTTCTGATCTCCTCACCAACTACTTCGGAAGGATGCTCTGCAGCGAGCTTTCTCATAGCTCTGAAGTGAGCCTGACCGCCTGCGGGAGACATATCAAGAAGGAATTCCTTAGCAAAAGAACCGTCCTGAATGTCAGCAAGGATTTTCTTCATAGCCTTCTTTGTATCTTCTGTAATTACCTTGGGACCTGTGATATAGTCGCCGTATTCAGCTGTGTTGGAGATAGAATATCTCATGCCTGCAAAACCGGACTGATAAATAAGGTCAACGATGAGCTTCATCTCATGGATACATTCAAAGTATGCGTTTCTTTCATCATAACCTGCTTCAACGAGAGTTTCGTAACCTGCCTGCATAAGTGCGCAAACACCACCGCAGAGAACTGCCTGCTCTCCGAAGAGGTCTGTTTCTGTTTCGGTACGGAAGGTTGTCTCAAGAACACCTGCACGAGCACCGCCGATAGCGAGAGCATAAGCAAGAGCCTTCTGCTTAGCCTGACCGGAAGCATCCTGGTGTACTGCTACGAGACAAGGAACACCCTTGCCTGCCTGATATTCACTTCTAACGGTATGACCGGGACCCTTGGGAGCGATCATTGTAACGTCAACGAAGGAGGGAGGAACGATCTGTCCGAAATGGATAGCAAAGCCGTGAGCAAACATAAGCATATTACCCTCTTCGAGGTTGGGCTCAATGTCCTTCTTATACATAGCAGCCTGCTTCTCATCATTGATAAGGATCATGATGATGTCAGCCTTCTTTGCTGCCTCTGCAGCTGTGTAAACCTCAAAGCCCTGCTTTTCAGCCTTTGCCCAGCTCTTTGAGCCTTCATAGAGACCGATGATAACGTTGCATCCTGATTCCTTGGCGTTAAGTGCGTGTGCGTGTCCCTGGCTGCCGTAGCCGATAACTGCGATGGTCTTTCCCTTTAATAAGCTCAGGTCACAATCCTGTTCGTAATACATATCTGTCATTGTTCTAAATCTCCTTTGAAATTATATATTATTTTTTATTTTAATCAATTAAATCATTTATGGAATTTGTTCCTCTGTCAAGAGAAACCGTACCTGTACGGCAAAGCTCGATAATACCGTAGGGCTTCATAAGCTCGATGAAGGCGTCAAGCTTTCCGCTCTCACCCGTTACGAGAATACAAAGTGAGGTAGGTGTAAAATCGATAATGGTATTGCGGAAGATATTAACAGCATCCATTATTTCTCTTCTTGTTTCACTTGTGGTTGCAACCTTGATAAGGATAAGCTCACGTGAAACTATTGAGTCGGGCTTCATCTCCTTAACAACCTGAACATCATGAAGCTTTTCGAGCTGTTTGATTATCTGATCACGGTCGCCATCCTCGCCCGTCATGGTAATGGTCATTCTTGAATATCTTTTATCCTCTGTTTCACCAACTACAAGGCTGTCTATATTAAAGCCCCTACGTCCGAACATACTGGATACCCTTGTAAGGACACCGAACTGGTTTGATACAAGCATACTGATTATAAACTTTTTCATATCGGCATCCTCCTTAATTTATTACAAGATCGTTTACCGTACCACCTGCGGGGATCATGGGGAGAACTCTCTCGTCACTATCTATAACGCAGTCTATAAGCACGGGACCGTCTGTTGCAAAAGCCTTTGTAAGAGCGGCATTAAGCTCATCTATATTTGTTGCTCTGTAGCCTGCACCGCCGAACGCCTCTGTCAGCTTAACAAAATCGGTTGCACGGTTAAGCGTGGTCTCGGAATAGTGTTTTTCATAGAACATTGTTTGCCACTGTCTTACCATACCGAGCACACCGTTATTCATAACAACTACTACAAGGGGAAGCTTCTGAGAAACGGCTGTTGCCATTTCGTTAAGATTCATACCGAAGCTTCCGTCACCGGTAAAGAGAACGGTACGCTTACCCGTTGCGACACAGGCACCGATCGCGGCACCCATACCAAAGCCCATGGTTCCAAGCCCTCCGCTTGTAATAAGGGTTTTGGGAGCTTCAAAGTTATAATGCTGTGCAACCCACATCTGATGCTGACCAACGTCGGTTGCAACAGGGGTATCTGCTTCGGTAAACTTATTTACCTCTTCAATTATCTTAAAGGGAGAGAATCCCTCCTGCTTTGCGGAGTTTGCCTCCTCGTAAGCCTTTATTTCATTTATTTCCTGCCACCATTCGGGACGCTCGCAGCTATCTACCTTATCAAGAAGCTTTAAGAGAACTTCCTTTACGTCGCCTACAACACCGAGATGTGAGGGGATATTCTTATCTATCTCTGCTGCATCCACATCAACATGAATGATCTTTGCATTGGGAAGATAAGCGTTTCTGCTGCCCGTTGCTCTGTCGCTGAAACGACATCCGAGAGCTATAACAAGATCGGCACGGTTCTTGGTAACCGTTGAAGAATAAATACCGTGCATACCTACCATACCTAATTTACGGTGAGAGGATGCGGGAACCGCCGAAAGACCCATCATACTTGTACCAATGGGAGCATCAAGCTTGTCTGCCAGGAGAGCAACCTCCTTTTCAGCCTCGCTTATTACAACACCGCCGCCGATAAATATATAGGGCTTTTTAGCCGCATTTATCATTTCAACAGCCTTTTCGATCTGCTCTTCATTATATCTGGGTTTTGAAATTGCGGGAAGGATATCCTTACATTCAAACTCGCAGTCTGCGATCTGAACATCCTTCGGGATATCTATAAGCACGGGACCGGGTCTGCCGGAGCGTGCAATCTGGAACGCTTCGCGAATAGAATCAGCAAGCTTTGCAACGTCCTTGACAAAATAACTGTGCTTAACTACGGGGAGTGTTACACCTGTAATGTCTACCTCCTGGAAGGAGTCTCGTCCGATAAGACTGCTGGGAACGTTACCTGTAATAAATACAACGGGAACCGAATCAAGATATGCGTTTGCAATACCCGTTACAAGGTTTGTGGCACCGGGACCCGAGGTGGCGAAAACCACGCCAACCTTCCCCGTTGCTCTTGCATATCCGTCACCTGCATGAGCAGCGCCCTGCTCATGAGCCGAAAGAACATGCTTTATTCTATCTCTGTTTTTGTAAAGCTCATCATAGAGATTGAGAACTGCGCCTCCGGGGTAACCGAAAACCACCTCAGTTCCCTGCTCGATGAGAGTCTCTACAACGATTTGTGCACCTGTCATAATGACCTCCTGGGATTCGAATTTATGATAAATTAATTTATTATATAAAAATAATATGAGCTTATGGCTACGGTCAGCCATAAGCTCCGATAATATGACAATACAATATTCTTATAAGAAAAATTTTATTGCTATATTCTCATTGCATAGGGGCATAACTCATAGCGCTATCTTTTCCCGCTCTAAGGACTAGAGTTAGAATAGTAATAGCGCAGACTATTGCGATTATGTAGTTAAACGCAAAAGATGAGAACATAGAACAAACTCCTATTTTTGATTAAGAATGATTATACCACCGCTTTAACAATTTGTCAATATCTTTTTCAATATTTTTTCGCAATTTCAGGCTATTACAAAAGTATCTGCTTATTCTTCAAATTTAGGCATATATATGCTTATAGTATCGGGAATGTTCTGAATATCAATATTGGTGACCTCACCACTGCACTCGCCGTCCACCGTCCATATGATAGGCTCTTCGGTCTCTATCTTAATATGAGAGGTATGAGCAAGTATCATATTCTTGTCCGAAGTGAAATCCTTCTTTGAAAGATTAAGGAGAATACTGCTGGTCTCTATAGGATTTTTAGGATTTCTGATAAGCAAAAGCTCAAAAAGACCGTCGTTTAAGGTAACCGTATTCTTCGGGAAGGAAAATAAGCCTGCAAACGAGGTAGTATTCGTGATAGAGGCATATATAAAGTCATCCTCTATGACCTGATCGTCGAAGGTAAACTTTACGTGATAGGAACGTATCTTTCCAAGCTCCTTTGCACCCTCAAGCACGTAGGCAAAATGACCTAACAGATTTTTTGTGGCCTGAGGAGTTGTGTACGAAACCTTGGTAAAGGCTCCGAATGAAGCTATATAGCTGAAATACATTCCTTCACCGAAACGCCCTACGTCATGAAAACCTCTGTTTCCTTCAGCGATCATCTCTGCCGCTGCCTTTATGGTTTTGGGCAGACCAAGGCTTTTTGCCATATCGTTGGTGGTTCCGCAGGGAATATAACCGATAGGCTTGATATTTCCCGAGGACATCATACCCGTAATGGTCTCGTTAAGTGTACCGTCACCGCCGCAGCAGACAACTATATCATAATCGCCGCCCATCTCATGAGCATATACTGTAGCATCACCGCTTGCAGACGTTGTGACAACGGTAGGCATATAACCTGCCTGACACAAGGGATTTATTATATTAAACATATTGGACTGTACAGATTTTTTACCTGCAGTGGGATTGACGATAACCAATGCTTTTTTATTATAATCAATCATAAATTCCTCCGAATAATGTTTCAAGCAAAAGAACTTCAAAATCGCATCATCATCAATTAATGATAATTTTCGCATTATACTGTATTATAATATTTTTATGAGGTTTTGTCAACATATATGAGAAAAAGAACGGCAACTTTGCCGTTCTCAGCTTGTCGATAAACCTATCGACAAGCTGGCAGATGTTGAAAAAGACTAACTATTAAAAGTCAATAGTAAAATGTTAAAAAGTGTTATGAATTAAATAGTAAAAAAAGTGCATGACGAAAAAGACGTCAAAGACGCCGATTTTTAGAAAAGGTATAATTATG
>SVTI01000027.1 GCA_015063855.1 Oscillospiraceae bacterium | reverse complement strand
TCTGTAAGACCTGTTTCGGTACATGTGGGTGCTACTGCGTCGTCAATTACTTCGGTATGTCCGAGTGCTGCAACCTCTTCCTGTGCTACAAGAATCTCGCCACATACGTCACAGTGTGAACCTTCGGTAAGACCTGTTTCTGTACATGTAGGTGCTACTGCCTCGTCTACTACGGGTGTATGACCAAGTGCTGCAACCTCTTCCTGTGCTACGAGTACTTCGTCACATACTGAACAATGCTTACCTTCTGTAAGTCCTGTTTCTGTACATGTAGGTGCTACTGCTGCGTCTACTACTTCGGTATGACCGAGTGCTGCAACCTCTTCCTGTGCTACGAGTACTTCGTCACATACTGAACAATGCTTACCTTCTGTAAGACCTGTTTCTGTACATGTAGGTGCTACTGCCTCGTCTACTACTTCGGTATGTCCGAGTGCTGCAACCTCTTCCTGTGCTACGAGTACTTCGTCACATACTGAACAATGCTTACCTTCTGTAAGTCCTGTTTCTGTACATGTAGGTGCTACTGCTTCGTCTACTACGGGTGTATGACCGAGTGCTTCAAGTGTTTCGGTATAAGTATCGTCACAGTTCTTACATGTAAAGGTCTTTTCACCCTCGTCGGTACAAGTAGGAGCTGTAGTAATCGCGGATGTATATACGTGATCAAATACAGTAAAGGTAATTTCTGTTTCATTACCTGCTTTATCCTTAGCAATTACTGTATAAAGAATACCCTCGCCTGTACCTGAATAAGAATAGTTGTTATCTGCCTTTGTAATGTTATTACCGTCGACATCAAAGAGACCTGCAGGGTAGGTTTCTTCTATTGTGAAATCAACACTGCCTCCACAATACGTACCGTTATTCTCAACGCCATCAAAAACAGGCTTTGTACGGTCTACGGTAATGGTAGAACCGGTGCTGACAAAAGCAGACATATCCTTGCCGTTAACTGCTGTAGCGGTAACGGTATAAACGCCTTCATCGTCAAGTGTAGGCTTGTTTTCGGGATCGTACTTACCTTCCTTAACAACAACACCGTCCTTGGTAATCACATAAGTGATTTCCTTAACGTCTGTTTCTTCATCAAATGCATTAATAACTATCTCGATCTTATCATCATTCATAAAATCGGGCTGATAATCATTAACATTTTCCTCTGCAGAGGTGGTAAGTGTAATCACGGGAGCTGTTGTATCAACGAGCATTGCAACAGGACGTGTAAATACATGACCGCAATCGGAATGTCTTACACACTTGGATTCCTCGATACCATCTGCAAAATAGGTAGCTTCTTTAATTACCTTCCAAACACCGTCAGACTCGTGTCCAAGTGCATCAACCGTATCGTCTGTATATGTATCCTGACATACAGAACAGGTATAGGTTGTATAGCCGTCTTCGGTACATGTAGGATCGGTTACTACTGCATCGTACTTATGTCCGAGTGCATCAACTGTAATTGTTTCTCTTGAAAGCTCCTTGTTGCATTCTGTACAGTAAACAACAATATCATAAGAGCCATCGTTTTCACAATCTGCGTCAACCTCGTTCTCTACAACTGCTTCGCCTTCGGTATGTCCGAGTGCATCAACTGTAATTGTTTCTCTTGAAAGCTCTTCGTTACATACTTCACAGTAAACTACTTCATCATAAGAGCCATCGTTTTCACAGTCTGCATCAACTTCGTTTTCAATAACTACTTCGCCTTCGATATGACCGGGCGCACCGATTTCATCATCGATATAGGTAGCACCGCAGTTATTACATGTATATGTAGTATAACCATCTTCTGTACATGTAGGAGGTGTAACTACAGGAACATAATTATGTCCGATCGCGGGGATCTCGACATAGGTTGTATAATCACACTCTGTACAATATTCGTATGCATCATGTCCTGCTTCTTCACAGGTTGCGTTCTTTGCTTCAACAGATACAAGTGTATGACCGAGAGCATCAACTGTTACTGTTTCTCTTGAAAGCTCGTCTCCACATTCTGTACAGTATACTACGCGATCGTAAGAACCTTCGTTTTCACAGTCGGGATCAACATTATTCTCTACAACTGCTTCACCTTCGGTATGGCCGAGTTTTTCAAGAACTACTTCCTTCTTGTGTTCATAATTATGAGAACATCTCCATACTTCTAAACCGTTTGCTTCACAGGTTGCAGGATAGGACAAGTAATCATCAAATATTACATAATCATGACCGTGAGCAGAATTTTCTCTTTCTCTTACGTCAGTTTCATCACATCTGTCACACTTGGAGGTCTCAGTGCCATTTTCTTCACAGCCCTCGTCATTGTTAGGCCAGTAAGATGTGAAGGAATGTCCTGTAGCAGGGTCTATTACCTTTTCGCGTGAAAGAACCGCACTACATACGGTACAATAAACAACACGGTAGTGATATCCATCCTCGGTACATGTAGGAAGGAGTGCCGTTCCCTGCTCATCACATTCATCACCGGGATTATGTCCAAGAGCATCTACAATCGTCTTAGTCGAATAATCGCATCCCTCACGCTGACAGTATTCGTAAGCCTCATGTCCGTCCTCAGTACATGTAGGATCCTTAGCCGCTACACTTACAAGATCGTGACCGAGCTTGTCGATCTTTTCGGTCTTTTTATGGCTTTCATCGTTCTGACATGTATATGTCTTAACACCATCTGTTTCACAGGTAGGCTCGGTGGTTACGACACCGTTGTCATAGTTATGGCCGAGAGCATCGACGATAGCTGTTTCGGTGTAGTCACATCTTGAGCATTCACGTGTCTTTTCACCATCCTCTTCACATGTAGGATCGGTGGTCTGAACATAAGCACCCATATTGTGTCCGAGAGCCTCGATTTCGTTCTGTGCTACAAGAACCGTACCGCAAACAGAACACTTCTTACCTTCGGTAAGACCTGTATCTTCACAGGTTGCCTCTACTGCGGGAAGAACTTCCTCAGTATGTCCGACGGCAACGGTTGGTCTTGTTTCATAATAATCACACTTTGTACAGTCTCTGCGATCCTGACCGGGTGTTACGCAGGTAGCGGGAGTAACTACTTCCCACTCACCCATATCGTGCTGAGTAGCGGAAGTAATATCATCTGTGTATGTGTAACCACAATTCTTACATGTATAAGTAGTATAGCCTTCAGTTGTACATGTAGGAGGTGTAACTACTTTATTATAATCATGACCGGTAGCAGGAATAATCTCTGTCTCGGTATAATTATGAGTTTCATGACCGGGAGCGGTGTGATCACAAACACGAGTGATAAGACCGTCCTCGGTACAGGTTGCATCAACTGTAGTTTCATCATAATTACAGTAACTCCAATCGGCATAGAAGGTTACATCCTGACCGAAGGTACATACTGCATTATTGAAGTTCTCTGCGGTAAGCGAGAAGAGTCTTGTGCTGTCTCCGTACTCACCTGTCCATGCGGAATAGCTGCCTGCAAATACTGCTCCGTCCTTTGTAGGAACGGGGAGAGTATCGGTTTTCATTGCCTCGCTATAATATTCACCGGAACCGATTCCATAGGTCTCTTCTTCAAGACCGTTGTATGTACCGCCGTTATAATCGAAGGTAATGTTAAGTTTACCTTCTCTCCATACAGGAACAAAGTGAACGTATTTGCCAACCATAGATTGAGGAATCAACGTTGCCGTTCCTGCATCGTTACCGCCATCGGTATAATACTTATAGGAAAAATCGGTATAATCGAAATATCCGTCACCATCATAATCAGGGAACTGAGTTGTTGTGATAGCCTTCTGTGCCGCAAGAGCTGCATCAGTTGTCATATCCTTATATCCGGATGCATCAACCGGAGAAAGTTTTACGTCACCGCTATCAGTCCAATCACCGTCTCTGTTTGCATCAATATAAACATCATAACCCAAGAACACATGATCTGGTTGGCTTATGAGATTGAAGGATGAATATACAATATTCCAGTTATCAGCATAAAGCTCACCAAAAGGTTTCGCGTTATCCTTATCGGGGTCAGAGTGATTATATCTGGGATCGGGCAAGGTCCACATGTGAGCATAATACAAGAAGGGGAAACTTGCTTCCCAAGGTTCAGGTTGCAAATCATGACGATTTAAACCACCTGTATTTTCAATCCAAGGATCGTGGAGATGTACACCGTTTCCAGAGATATATTCTAGGTAGTCATGGATATGACCTTCGCCCTGATGGAACTGGAATACTGTTACATCATCGGGAGGAGTAGCAGTCTGCTCCTTAGACCAACGTGCATAAAGAGCGATGGGTGTCTCGGGAACGATGGAATCCTCGGTATAGAGGGTACCGCCGTGCTCCTGATCGTACCAGCCCTCAAGAACATAACCGTCTCTTGTGGGAGCAGGAAGTTCACCGAAGGGCTCGCCTGCGTTATAGGTAGCCACGGAGGAACCGCCGTCACCGTCGTTTTCGTAGAAGGTGATGTCAACAGGCTTTGCAGATTCAGCCCAAACAGCCTTCATTGTATAGCCGGTGGTAAGACGGTAGGGCTCGTCGAACTTACTCTCTGTAAGACCGAACTGACCGTTTTCGTAATCGAAATACTGGAAGTCATAACCGTCTCTTGTAGGATAGGGGAATACTCCGCCCATCGCATCACGGTAGGTCTGACCGTAGCTGATCTTAACAATCTTGGTGGGGTTACCGTCGGAGAAGGTACCTCCGTTTGCATCAAGGATAAGATCATATACCTCATCTGTATAAACCGCATAAAGTGTGGTGTTGGAGCCTGCGGTGATAGAGGTGGAACCGCTTGTCGCAGTGCTCGAGGTTGACCAACCTGCAAAGGTCTTGCCTGCAGGAGGTGTGGGAACAACATTTGCTGCCGTATTAAATGTTGTGGTTGTGTTAGATGATGTATTGTAGGTTACAGTCTGAGTTGTAGCTGAACCTGCAGTACCGCCGTTTGCGTTGTATGTAACTGTAAAACGCTTCTGATTGTAATCGGAACAGGTTGCACACTTGCAAACCTCGTAACTACCCTGGCTGGTCCAGGTGTTGTAGGTATGAGAGCCTGTTGCCGCAATAGACTCTGTATAACTGCTACTACAATTTGAACACTTATAGGTTCTTATACCCGTCGTTGAACAGGTCGGGGATGTTGTAACACTACTGGTATAGCTATGTACACCGGTAGCAGGAATTGTTACCGACGCTCCACAGGTATTACAAGTACCTTTACCTGTTGTTGAACAGGTAGGAGAAGTATTTGTTGTATAGCTACTGTGAGAACAAGGATTCCAATCCTGATTCAAGGTATATGTTGTACCCTGATAACTCGGAGCAATTGATGCACTTGCCAAACCGGATTTGGTAAGTGTATCGTTGAACGCTGTATACTTATAACCGGATAATACATAACCAGTCTTTTTTGCGCTGAATAACGCATCAAGCTTGGACTTATTAGCACTATAAATATCTGACCATTCAAGATTATATTGAACGCCATTTATCTGCTCGCCATAAGCGGTAATTGAAGTAGAAGTACCGTAACCGGATACAGTGCCGGAATCAAACGTAAAGTTAAATGTAGTCGCTTTGTGCCATATAGGCCACAAATACAAGATCGAACCGTCTGTAATTGATACCGATGTACTTTCAGAATAAATAACTCCATCGCTACCAAAATACGTTCCGGAGAATGTGTAACCTGAAGGCGGTTTAATTTTACCACCGAACAAGTCATTGTATGCACCACTGCCATTTGGCGCATTTACGTTTAAACAATTTTTTAAGCTACCATTGTTAAAAAACGCAGCTGCCATCCAAGGACTAGCATGAGCCCAACCGGTATAACTGAGGCTATAGCTGCTACAATCGCCCAAATAAACCCAAAGACTTACTGCGCCTGCAGCATTAGAAGTAATACCGGTAGCCACAATTGTGGAAACAAGCATCATCAATACCATAAGCATTGATAAAACTCTCTTAAATTTTTTCATGTTTTTCTCCTTTCATGAAATATAGTTTTGTTTTTTAGAATCGCGTTCATCAATTCTGCAGATATTGATGACAAGCGATTCTGAATCGGAAGAGAGGAAGCCAAATACAGAATTCATATTTCTTTGAATTGCGCAGTTCAAAGGAAAGCTCCGTTATTTGTTTTTCCTTTTTCCCTATGGTTGGATATCTCTTGAAATTAATCGGAAAGCAAGGCGAGAGAGACCGCCTTGGGGTATGCCTTCAGAGACATCCTTACGTTTCGGCGTTCTCCTATATCGTCCATTAATGAGTTTAAATAAGACTTGAACAAGGTCATTTTTAACGGCATCAAATGAGCTTATCTCTTATCGTTATTCATTCCTCATTCTGTTCGGCTAATACGAACAGAAGCGGAACCCATATCCGTCCGTTTGTCGGCAAAGGCGTTTGCCACACGGATAGGTATTGAGCCCTCTTGCGGCAAACAGAAGCCCTTACGTTTCGGGCGGATGTGGATTCCGCCCCTGCATTGGGTGATATGTTTCCGCGGACACAAGGAGTGCCGAAACCGGCTTGTGTATAACACCGAAAACAGTGTTTTTTTCGGTGATTTTATACCCAATTCGTAACGGCATAAAAATGGGTATAACTATACGAGCATATTTTACCATAAAACTGTGCTGAATTCAAGATATTTTTTGAAAATTATCAGAATTTACAATTTAATTAGTTAATGTTATTATTGAGGCTATTATATTCCCTCTTTATTTACATTTCGACGGCTATCTGCCGATGATGCTGCTTCATCTTCAGTTCCCGAAATAAAGTGGAAGATAACTTGTAGTTTGCGGGTCCGACCCGCAGCGGTGAATCGGGCATGAAGCTTGTGAAAATCTTAAGTTTTGTACCCGAAATAAACAGAGCGATAAATTACAGTTTATCGAGCAGTTTGCTGTGATGTTATGTCTTAAAATGAACGATAAATTTGCACTGACCTGAGCCTCCCTTGCCTAAAGGGAGGGGGACCGCAGCCCAACATCTTGTTGGGCGGTAAGCGGTGGAGGGATACTCTTAAAATAATGTAGATATATAATTGTTTGTTATTTATATCCCCTCGCCACACCCGTCGATATTCTAAACTCGCGCACTCGTTCAGAATATCGACTGTGGCCCTCTCCCCTTTAGGCAAGGGGCGCTTTAGTATCAGTAAACTTTTCGTTTAATGCTTTACATTTTCATTAGTTTAAACTCACCGTTAAACTGTAATTTATCGCTTAGCTTATTTCGGGCATTGAAAAGTCGATTACCGCTAACTCCAAGCCCGAAGAGCAGGGTGAAGGGCAAAGCCCTTCCAAGCCCGATTCTTGCCTGCGGGTGCTACCCGCTGAAGGGCAAAGCCCTTCCAAGACCGATTCTTGCCTGCGGGTGCTACCCGCTGAAGGGTGAAGCCCTTCCCTTCAATGGTAATTATTTACCAACCGCCCGGACTGAATTAATTCAGCCTATTCCGTAGGGAGTATCTGCAATCCTTATAAAGAACCCTTGATCATGCTTGCAGACAGGACACATCATCGGAGCAGACTTGCCATTATGAATATGACCGCAGTTAAGACAGAACCATGATTCCTCTATATCAGATGAAAACAGTTTATCCTGTTCCATAAGCTCGGCATATCGTTTGAAGCGTTCCCCATGAACCTTCTCTATCTTTGCTATCAGTTCAAAGGATGCGGCAATCTGATCATACCCCTCTTTTCTCGCAGTCTCAGCAAAGCTCTTATAAACCACATCATGTTCCTCGTATTCATTGTGCATAGCTGTGCGTAAAAGTTCTTCAAGGCTGTCAGAATTATTGACAGGATAGCTGCCGTCAATATTAATTATCTCAGTATTCATAGGCTTCAAATGATTATAAAAAATTTCTGCGTGTTCCTTTTCCTGATTTGCGGTGAAGGTAAATATTGCGTCAAGAAGGTGAAGCTTCTGAGCCTTTGCCAGGCCGGCGGCAATAGTATACCTGTTTCTTGCCTGACTCTCTCCCGCAAATGAACGCATAAGATTTTTTACTGTTTCACTGTTCTTAAAATCATAAGACATATAAAAATCCTCCTTTTGTAGTTGATTTATTATCAGCACAAAAAGGAGGATATATTCACTATTTAATTTTCTTTACCTCATAGCCTGCATCGGTAATCGCAGCGCTGAGAACATCGTCCGCAACCTCGGTTTCAAGCTTGACCGTTGCGGTCCCCGCATCAAGATCCACCTTAACCTCTGTCACACCCGACACTGCCGCCAGCGCCTTTTCAACATGCGCCTTACAATGCATACACATCATTCCCTCGACATTCAATACCTTTTCCATTTTTTCTTCTCCTTTCGGTATATCAATTATTTTGGTATATTTATTTTTAAATCTGTACAAACGAAGAGCGTTAGTTACCACACATACCGAGCTCAGACTCATCGCCGCCGCACCTATCATCGGATTAAGTCTGATTCCAAACGGTATATAAAGAAGTCCTGCAGCAAGGGGAATCCCCAAGCTGTTATAGAAAAATGCCCAGAAGAGATTCATCCGTATATTGGCTATTACCTTACGACTGAGCTCTATGGCGCTCAACACATCAAGGAGACTACTCTTCATAAGAACTATATCGGCAGAATCTATCGCTATATCCGTGCCTGCGCCTACCGCAATACCTACGTTTGAGGAGCAAAGGGCGGGAGCATCATTGATTCCGTCACCAACCATGGCTACTCGCTTACCTTCTGCCTGAAGTCTTTTGATTACCGCCTCCTTATCACTCGGCATCACCTCTGCCATAACCTCATCCGTTCCTGCGATCCTTTGAACGGCCAAGGCGGTGAGACGGTTATCACCTGTGAGCATTAGAGTTCTTATTCCTTTTCGCTTTAATCCTTTTATAGCTTCAATGCTCTCCTCTTTGACAGTATCTGCTACAGCTATAATACCTATAAGCTTACCGTCAAGAGCAAAATAAAGTGCAGTTTTACCTTCCCGTGAAAGAGTCTCGGCATCCTCCGTATCCACACTTACTGCATTTTCCTGCATAAAGGCAAGATTTCCTCCGAAAACCTCGTGTCCGTTACATATTCCGATTACACCTCTGCCCGACACAGAGTTCAACGAGTCGCATTCAAATCGCTCACTTCCCTTCTCCCTTGCATATTTACATATAGCGTAGGCTAAAGGATGCTCACTGTGATTCTCGATACCGTAAGCATAGGAAATAAGCTCGTTCTCGGTTACCCCGACGGGAATAACATCGGTTACACAAGGTGTTCCGCTCGTTATCGTACCCGTCTTATCAAGGACAACTGTATCAACAGCGTGAAGCTCCTCCAGAGCCTCAGCTGATTTTATAAGAATACCATACTGAGCCGCCTTACCCGTACCCACCATTACGGCGACGGGCGTAGCAAGTCCCAAAGCGCAGGGACAGGATATAACAAGTACCGATACAGCAAGAGAAAAAGCGTGGTCAAAGGGATAACCCAAAAGAAGCCATACCGAAAGTGTAATAAAAGAAATTGCAATGACCGTGGGAACGAAAATACCGCTTATCTTATCGGCAAGCCTTGCTATCTTAGGTTTGGATGTATTCGCCTGCTCGACCAAACGAACTATCTGTGCTATAGTAGTCTCCTCACCGACCCTTGAAGCCTCGAATATAAAGGAACCGTTTTTATTTATGGTAGCAGAGATAACCTCGTTACCTATACCCTTCTCTACGGGAACGCTCTCACCTGTTATCGCAGATTGATCAAGATATCCGTTACCTGAAAGAATGATACCGTCAACAGCCACAGCCTCACCCGGCTTAACTACCACCTTATCTCCTTTGACGATTTTTGAAACAGGTACAGTCACCTCTATACCCTCTCTTATGATCGTCGCAGTTTTGGGAGATAGGTCGATAAGCTTATCTATGGCTGATGTAGTCCTTGCCTTTGAACGTGCCTCAAGGTACTTACCTACAGTAACAAGGGTAAGTATCATCGCTGCGGACTCAAAATAGAGATCATGAGAATGGTGAGCAACCGACATCATATCCCCACGCCCCATGGAATAAGCCATACGATAGACCGTTATGACACCGTAGAAAAAAGAGGCCCCGGAGCCTATCATAACAAGGCTGTCCATATTCGGAGACCGTTTAATGAGAGCCTTTGTACCGACGATGAAGAACTTACGGTTAATGAATATTACCGCTATAGATATAAGCATCTGGGATATAGCGTTCATAAGGGCATTCTCAACACCCTTGAAAAACGAGGGCATGGGAAGGTGAAGCATTGAACCCATTGCTATATACATCAGAGGAATTATAAGCAGAATCGAAGATATAAGCCTGTGCTTCATGCTTATTCTTTCTTTCTCAGCACTATTCTCATTCCTTTCGGATTTTTCATCCTCACCCGATACAACAGATGCACCATAACCTATTTCGGTAACGGCTGAAATGATTTTATCAGCATCAGTCTTCAAAGGATCGTATTCCGTACTCATTTTATTTGTAAGCAGGCTGACCTCCACCTTTGACACACCGTCAATCTTTCCGACACGCCGCTCTACGTTGGCAGAGCAGGCGGCGCAGGTCATGCCCGTAACGTTAAATACTTCTGTTTTCATTGCTACCTCGTTTAAATAACAGTTTATTTTATTATATACCTTCATTTAATATATGTCAAGAAAAAGGAGATGCATTCGCATCCCCTTAATTTATTAATTATGTGTTTTTAATATACGGTTTCTCTCCTCTACGAGGCTGTTTATCTGTGCTGCAAGATTGACCACAGCGTTAGAGTTATTGGTAAAGCTCTGCTGTTCAAGCTCAACTATGGCACGGAAGATCATTTCCTCAAGCTTGGCAACCTCAGGTATTGATCTTGTAGGACTTGAATAGAGATTATCGTATAACTCGGATAAGGTCTTATCTATAGCAGGATTTTGGTTCTTACCGATCATCGACTTAACCTTCGCCGCCGCATTTTTGATATAGAATATCTCTCGGCTTCTTATTCTGTCATTGTCAGCACTGTGCTTATTTGCAAGAGAATTTGCGGCCAAAATTACCACAAAAACCGCAGTAACTATGATATGCACTATAAGTACAAATCTATAGGAGTCACCCTCGGTTATTCCGTATATAATCATAAACAGCATAGACAGAACAAACTCAGCGGCAAAATATATTACTGCTATGGCATCCGTGGTCAGCTGAAAAATATGCGAATTATTCCCTTCGCATGAAATGAAGGTCGAAAGAACCAATCCAAAGGAGGCTATGTGCAGGAATATATATGAAGTCCAGACTGCCGCTACGTGATCGGTACCTCCGAAAAGATAGAATGCTATATTAAATACAGCGACAAAAACCGCTACTGCGAATATAGTAAACTTCTGCTTCTTATCCATATTCACCCTCACATCTTACTTAATATTTCATTTGATTTAGCATCATACTGATCCTGAGATATAAGACCTGCATCGAGCATTTTTTTAAGCTTCATCAGTGTCTCCATAGGATCGTCTGCCGCAGGAGCAGGAGCAGGTGCGGGTTGCGCAACAGGCTGCTGGGCAGGCATAGCTGTAGGAGCATATATCTGCTGTCCCATAGTACCAAATGTTGCCGCGGCACCTACACCGAGACCGAGACCTGCACCAACCGCTGCAAAGCCGCCCGATCCGGGATTGTTGGAAATATTCTTCAGTATCTCAACATTCTGTACCTTATCCCAATCCTGACCAAGTATATCAAGACCTGCCTTATCGCCCTGATAACCTCTCTGTCTTGCGATAAGCTCCATTTGTGATTCATCGATAGTATCATATTTAGTCTTATCTACGGTAAGACCTGCAAGCATAAAAGTAGTGCATGCAAGACCGTATTCGCTGACTATTTCATTGATACTCGGCTTTATCTGTTCGGAGAGCTCATCCATATATTCCTCTATACCGATAAGCTCGGTGGTGAGAGAATTTAAGAATTTTGATACAGCCGATTTGATCTTACCCTGAAATACGTTAATAAAATACGCATCAAGTCCGCTCTGATCTTCAAAATTATTATTGCTTCCGACCAACTTTTCGAGGAACTTTCCGGGATTCTCAATTCTAAGCTTATATACGGCACGAGCCTTAACATCGGTACGTACGCCCCATACCTTGTCCCTAACCTGGATCGGACTGTCAGTTCCCCAACGAAGCTCCTTTGTATCTGCTTTACGAACAAAGTATACTACACAGTTAAAGGTACTGATGCCACCCGTTGCAAGATTACGCAGACGGCTGATAACCGGATAGTTCTCAGTAGAGAGCTTATAGGTACCCTTATCAAAGACCTGCTCTATATTACCACCCTTGACAAAGATAGCCTCCTCGCCCGGCATTACTATAAGAGTAGAATTTGTATTAAAATCCTCCTCAGGCTGTCTCCATATAAGGAAGCCCTCGGGACCTGTATTCTTTATAACATCGGTCCAGTGCTTTTTACCGTCAAAATAAGCACTTTCGTTTGGATTTTTTTTAAAGAATGCCATAATTTATCTCCTTATTAATTCGTTTTAGGTAAATTTACGGATAGTCCTCGCCGCCGTTCGGAGGGTGACATCTTAAAAGACGTCTGATCCCCTTGAAAACGCCTCGTATAAGTCCGTATTTATTGATAGCCATTATCATATATTCGGAGCAGCTTGGCTCAAAAACGCATTTCAATCTTGTCTTATCCGATGCCTTGTTCTGATAAAGATGAACAAACCATATTGCAGTTTTCTTACCTAAGATACTAAACAACAATAGGGACCAACCAAGACAGATAAGCCAGCCAAGTCCTATGGAAAATATCACCGAAAGTATTATTATTACAGCTAATCCCAAGAAATAAACTATCAATGATATTACCGGCTTTTTATAGCTTATAGGCGGTCTGTTAAGAGGATTATGAGGCTTAGGCTTCAAGGTGGTGAATACAACAGGAGCTCCACCTACATCATATTCAAAATCTTCCACACATTTCACCTTCTTTAGGAAAAAAGGCAAAGCAACGCTGTGCTTTGCCTTATGTTCAAACTATTACTTGCTGTACTTCTTTTCTCTGAGCATATTCTTTGCTGCCTGAATGCTCTGCTCAACGGTATTGGAGTTTCTGAGATAGAACTCATAGGATGTACCCGGAACGATGATCTCGAGCATGTCAACAACGTAGTGATTCTTAACGATGTTTTCCTTAGAGTTTATGCAGCCCTGAGACATATTAACCTCGATATTCTCCTTGATCTGTCTCTCTGTACGGAAACAGGTAATATCGCTGTAGAAGAAGTCTCTGGTGATCTCACGGGTATCGTCGCTTGTCATATCGAAAATAAATGTATATGTATACATCTGAACTGCGCTGAAGAATATCCATGTAACAGCGTACTTACTGGATACTGCAGTCTCGGAATTAACTCTGATAAGACAGTCATCATCAGAGAATCTGTAGGAGGCGAGAACGATCGGAGGAATCTCCTGAATCTGAGACTCGTCAAGACCGATTTTTGCAATAGCCTTCTGACGGAAATTATAGCCCTGAAGCTTGGACTGAACAAGCTGCTGATACTCTTCCATTGTCATATCCTTGTTTTTACCCAGACATCCGCAGCAACCGTTATTGGATGCTACTTCGAAGAAGAAATCGATACATCTCTGCTGCTCAGAGGACTTACCCTTCTTCATTGCATTTCTCTTAGCTATCATTGCCGCCTGTTCTGCAGTTGCGCCTGCTGCGCCACCCATAAAGCCTGATAATAATGACATTTTAATTACCTCTCATCTAAAAATATTTTTTAATTAATTTAATTATAGTTCTGCGGGACGCTCAACACCGAGAATAGCGTAAAGCTGCTCCACATCATTTTTGGAAAGTCCCTGAGCTATCGCAGTTTTCAGCAAATCGCTGTAATTTGGGGTTGTATTGAGGAACTTTCGCTTAAAATAATCGTACTTGATATAAGCAAGAAAATAATAATATATACCCTTGGGCTCTATCATGTTTGCCGCATTGATATACTCAATTATCTTATCGATAGTCGCTCTCTGATGAAGGAAGGCTTTTTTACCCTCAAGCAGACAGATTGCCGCATAAAAAAAGGTCTCCGAATTATCGAAATTATCCTCCATAGCCTTCTCAAAAGCCGGCAACGCCTTATCATAAAGCTTAAGCTTAAGATAACACATAGCAACGGAATTGTTAAGAGTTTGATTATCAGGATGCTCCGCCAAAGCCTTTCTGTATACAGAAGCATACTTATTGACCATAGGCATGGGCATATCATATACGCTGTTAAAGGTCGAGATCGTTACGGGAGAATGACACCATTCGCATGTTTCCTGTCCTACAGAAACAGGGGCGTCACACTTTGGACAACTGATCTCTACTGATTGAATTGCCATAATAACCTCGTTTGAATAAAAATTCTAATATTGTGTAATATTATATCACAATATGTCGCAATAATCAATATCTTTTTAATAATTTTTTAATTATTTTTTAAAATTATTACAACAAGTTAGTATTAAATATAACTTGTAACAAAAAAGCGCCGCCGGGCGCACCGAATTTCGCCCATTTCTGAAGTGCGAACAACTTACACGAAATGTAGTAATTTCCTATAAATCAAAAAAAACCGTACATTATTGTACGGCTTTTGATTTGAAATTCTTATAAGCTCTTTCGCAGACGTCGTAAAGAACTCCAAGGAATATACTTCCCGATATTACAATTACAACCTTTATCCAGTCAGTTGCATTCGAAAAATGGAAATAAACCACCATCCTCGGCAGGGTCTGTGAGAGATATATCGGCAAACTGATACGTCCGAGATAAGTCACAACCGAGCTGTTATAAAGCTTACAGCTCATATCCCTTGAAAATGATATGGTCAGAGCTATCGCCATAACGTAGGTTATATGCCCTTCATATACCGTTTCGGTATTTGAAACTACGTAGTGTATCGATATTATCCAGCAAATGTTTTCGACTGCGGCAAGAAGAGCGCGCTTAGGCTTCGAAAGCTTCATATCCTTAAGATACATACAGACTCTGAAAGCGAATACACCTAAAAGTATAACAGCTATCGCACGAAGATTTGACTCATGGATATATAAGCCGAATTTAGACTGCGGCATCCTCTGATTCTCATGAATGAAATATCCTATAAGCATGGAGGATATAACCGGAGCAGCAATCAGAGAAACGTTATCATAGGCCTTGATGAGAAAGGGATAGATCACCGCAATAGCAAAAAACATTGAGCCGAGATACCATCCGACCGTAATAAATGCCTCATCCGCAATGCCGGTCCTCTGTAAAAAGAGAAGGCTCGGTGCACGTTCAATTACGTAAGTTACAAAATCCTCGGTTACAAATAAAGCATAAATTATAGTCACAAGGGATATGGTAATATAAGGAGCTATGACAGATTTTATCTTTCGGGAAAGAAAGTTGACAGTCTCTACTCCTACCGACGCAGTTCTCGTCTTATGCACCGAATACGCTTTCTTTGCCATAAGAAAACCCGTAAGCAAGAAGAAAAACTCAACGGCGGTCCTTCCGCGTCCAAAAAGGGTAAAATGATCGGCAAAAACCATTTCACCTTTCCATATATCCTTACCTACGTGGTAAAATATAACTGAGATACAAAAGAAAAATCTGAGTATTTCGATCTTTCCGTTTCTTTTCATAATTATCTCCAAGTCGTTTTTTTGTATTATATAACAAAAACGGATAATTGTCAACAAATTCTATTTATAGTCAACAAATGCAACGCAAGGTATCCCCACGCTGTTGCAGAGATTAGCCTGCATGGGATAATAACCCGAACTTTGGCGGTAATATCGCACTCCTTTAATTTCAGATTCGGCATTTACCGTTATTTTGTCCGTGTCGGTTATCTCGGCATCTGCTTTTTTCCATATGCCGTTACAAAGTATTTCTATACCAACTATATCATTACCGAAATCCTCAGGAGCAAATACACCAAGCCCGTCGGCTGTATATTTAAAATCAAGTACAGCAGTATTACCCGTATAATCAACACTTTCAAGCAACGGACCGCTTACGTATTCGATATTACCCACACCAAAACGATTTGCTAAAACCATATTGCAAAGGCGATTTGCCTGGATGCGCTTAACGTAGGGATGTATTGAATTATACCAGCTTACGTTACTGAAGGTATCGGAAGAAGGTACAACGTAGCAGTTATCAAGTATCTGCGGTACCACACCTACCTCAACCCTCGAACATCCGAAGTCAAAACCGCCTGTATGTGCCGGAAATTCATTAAGATATACAGGGAAATCGCTATTGCCGAAGGCGGAACGAAAATAGGTCATAAGCTCGGCAAATTCATTTTTGAAGGTAGAAGCATCTGTACCCAGCTTTTCCACGGTATTATATTCATCGCTTTCGCCCTGATACCATATAAGCCCGGCAATCGAAAAATGACGAAGTGGATGTATCTGCTGATTATATACGTATCTCGACGGAGAACCGAATAGATTATGATAAGTATTCGTTGCAGCTCTGTACCACTCATCCCCCCATTTCTCAGCAAGATGATTGGGAGCAAAGGATGTCAGGGGATGTCCCGAAGCTTCTATCTGTATCATACCTATCGGTACATCTGTCTCATTAGTCATATTGCAGGCAAAAAGATAACCCAATGCAGAGAATACCTCATAGGTAGATGCGTTTCTATTAATAAGAGCTTCTATGTCAGAGGGTTTCTGCCATACTCTGCCGTTATATACGTCCTCATATTCGTAGTCTGTTCCCTGCGCCATATCTCCTGTCATGCCTGTGTAATCGGCATTGGAGATCCTAAAGAATCTCATATTTCTTGAATCGTCAAAATCTACTTCAAGTTCATGGGAAAGACCGTGATATTTAAGATCGCTTATTTCTTCCGAAAGAGTGTAATGAACATTTGACTGACCGATGATAAAGTACACATCACCTATAAGTACATCCTTTATCACCGAAACACCGTCTGCAGAATAGATCTTAAGATCCTTCGGTTCCTTATCACACGAGAAGCTCTCGGCAAACACGGCTTTCCACGAGCCGTCCTTCACCGTAGCGTAAGCGGTTTTACCACCAAGGGTAACGGCAACAGTTCTGCCTTCGCTTTTTTCATCGGCAAAGCCCCAAACAGATAGTCTTTCATCCCTCTGCAACACCATATTATCGGTAAATGCAGAGGAAACCTTGACACCGCTTGCATCAACAGTAGTTTCTTCTACGTAGGTAAAATAAAAGTAATTACTTCCGTCGTTATACTGAATATAAAGGGTATATATGCCGCGAGAAAGATCTTTGATTACATACTCGTTATCTTCGATATTCCTGATGTATTTGTTGCCCAAAGCGTTCTTTATTTCATTTACGCTTTGATATTCACCCTTGACGTATCTGATTATTGAAAGACCTTCAAGCCCCGAAAGATAAATATTATTTCCTACCGATGCCACGTCCGGCACAGGCTTTTTGATATCATAATGATAAATATGAGTATATCCGTTTTGATAAACTACCGCAACGCTTACAATACCTTCACTTATGTACTGAATAGTGTAGGTGTTTTTATTTCCTATAGTGTTTGCGGAGAAGCCTCTGCTTCCATCCGCTCTCTTTATCTCACCTGCCGTTAAAAGCTCACCGTATGCGGTACGGATGACCTTAACGTTTTCGAGATTCGATATTTCAAGCTGTAAACCCTTTTCGGTATATATAGGCTCCTTTGCATAAACCGCGGTTTTTAATATTTTATGTGATTTCGAAGTGTCGGTATATCTTATACAAAGGGTATATTCACCAACAGAGTTTACGTTATAAGAATAGCTGTGCTTATCCCCTATCTTGTTTTTAGATATCTGAACGCCGCCGTTATTTTTAACCTCGGAATAGCTGTCATAGCTTCCTTTAGCTATAAAAATATCACGAATTCCGTGAAGTCCGTTAATATTAACGGTAACACCGTCAACCGATACGTATTGCTCGGGAGATGTGAGCCTTGCCAAGAGAATATTTGTACTGCCGTCCTTATATTTGATCCAAAAGCTGTAGGTTGCAATTTCGGGCATCTCTTTGATAAATAAACCGTCTGTCACAGAGGAAGATATAACTCTTTCATTGAGTTCAACACAGTCTGCGGAATTTTTTATTGAAGCTGCATCCGAATAAACACCTTTAGCATATCGGATATGGGATATTTCATCGGCACGGCTGAGAATAACGTTATATCCATCAACACCGATACCCAAGTAATTATTCTTAGACCATACCGCCTCAAAAATAACGTCTTCGGCTACCGCAAAATATGATATACCGTTTAATTCAAGTGTATAATTGTATTTTTCACAATACCAACCCGAAAGAGTAAAGCCGGGACGATGTGCAAGAAGCTCTGTACCGAAAATATCGGTATATTTATCTCCTGTGTTTGCAGGATACACGCTTTGTCCTATAACGTCGCCGCCGTTACCGTCAAGAGTGATGAGCCAATCCTTCTTCAGCTCCGCTTTTTCATCCTCTTCTTTTAACCAAAGAGCAATAAATGTAAGGTTCTCATCATATTTGTGATACGCGGTAGGAAGAATCGAGAGCCTGAAATCATATTTCTCATTATACCAGCCGTCAAAGGTATAGCCCTGCCTTACGGGATTCGGCATTATCTCACCGATACGGTCAACGTAGAATTCGCCGCGGTCGATCTTATACTCTGCCTTTGCGGTCATCGTTCCTCCATTGGGATCAAGGGTAACGGTATAGGCTCTGTCTGCCCTCTCCCATTGGGCTTTGAACACAATATTTTCCGATACAGAGAAAATGTCGGTTTCGTTTACACGGAGAATGTAATTATATTTTTCACATAACCAACCGAGAAATTCGTACCCCTCACGGGTAACCGTCGGCTCCTTATCCATTACGTCGATGTATCTGTCCCCTGTATTTATTCTGTATACGTCGGGACCTTCTATAATGCCGCCGTCAGGATCAAAGCTCATTATATACTTTTTTTCATTTTCTGCGGGAGCATCGCCCTCTGCATCTATCCATACAGCCTTAAAAACGGTGTTTTCATATACAGCATAATAATCGGATGACTCTACGTTAAGCATATAATTATACTTTTCACACAGCCAACCTGCAAGTGTATATCCGTCCCTTACGGCAACGGGTAAGCTTTCTCCGAAAACATCTGAATAATAATCTCCGTAATTGATAGGGTAAACACTCTTCCCTTCTATCACACCGCCGTTTGCATCAAGTGTAATGCAAAAGTTCTTTCCATCTGCGGAAAATGAAGAAAACGGCAGTATGCAAAATAGCATTATCATTGTAATTACCAAAGTAAATATTCTTCTCATATATACCTCCTCAGATGTGTTATATTAAATGTATTATAACATAATACAAATATTATTTCAATACAAACAACCGAAAAGGAACCCGTTTCGCGTTAACAGGTTCCTTTTTTGTATTATCATTTATTAATCAGGCTTATGCCAACTGTCGGGATCCTCGTTATACTGCCAATCCTCGGGGGCTTCAAGTCCAAGTCGATTAAGGTCAGCAATATATGCGGAACTGAGCTCTGTATATTTCTTGAAATCCGCATCCTTACCGCTTGCCTTATAGTCACGGTACGCAAGCTGACATTCGATATATCTCATACACATTGACGTCTTTTCGGTGTATTCCCTCTGCTCGTCGGTATCGCAAAGCGCAAACGCCTTGTCAAAGAGTTCCGACATGTACTTATATCCGTTCTCGCCTCGCCACTGAGCCTCTGTTAGTACGTCATCCCACGCACAGGTATGTCCGCTGTTATACGTCCACCAATGATTAGCCTCGGAAAGCTTTGATATAACATCTATATACTCACGTATATAGCTCCAACCCGGACCGTATGCCGCTTTAAGATAATCGTTGAGCATAGTGGAATACTCGTTCCACGTCATATCGTGATCATAGTACATTCTTGAATGAATATATGCTCTCATATCCTCGAAATCGGCACTTCCGCTGTTAAGACCACAGGTACGAAGCCACGTAATATTAGGATATGAATTAACAAACTGATATTCATCCCAGGTTTTATGGATATTCGGGAAGGGGGTGTGCTCAAAGGCATCACCTGTTGCAAACTGATGCAAACATACATTCTTGAATATCTTACACCAACCTGTCATTCTCTTGACATAATCAACATTACGAGGGCAGTTGGGATCTGTCTTGGCATGTGCGGAGCAGGCTGTATCGTCCGTTTTTACAAATACGATACAGTTCTCGGGAGGAGTAATATCCTTAGGAGGAACGTATTTGTTATCACCGTACTTTTCAATATATCCCTCATAAGCTCCCGCCTTCATCTCATCCACAGTAAAGGGAGCAGATTTTGTATGTCTGAAGGAGAAGGAGGCATAATGAACATTGGGATACTCGGCACTGTAATAATTTGAAACGTAAGTAAGTATCTGAACGTAAGGTCCGCTTCTGCCCCATACTCTATACGCCAACATACACTGGTCGCAATCACAGTAGGTCGCGGAGTCATCCTGATTAAGCCATACTATAGCGAATCTGTCCTTGTCCTCGCCAAGCTCCTCCTCGAGATTAAGACCTACATTCTTAATGATAGTGTCTATCTTATCATCTGCAGTAAGACATGGATTGCTGTGCAGATAGTGTTCCAGATGATGACCGTAGTCTATAATATTGCCCTCATAACCGCATTCACCGTTACAAGCCAGAGCGGGAAGGTTATGACTGGCATTTACAAAAACACCCTCACCAAAATTACCGAGGAATTCATCCTCGCCGCCGGATAGAAAATTACTGGTATATTCAAAATGGTTATCGCCTTCGGAACGTACTCCGTTCTCTATAGAGGCATTTTTAAGAGAAGTATAGGAGAAAAGTCCCTGACCGAAATATTTAACACCTAAAATATCATCAAGGAACATATTGGCACCGTAGTATGTGCCGAGGAAAACCTCGTTACTTGCAATAATGAGGTGGTCACCTTGCATTTCATACATATACGTATAATTGCCGAAATTACTGCGGTCAACATTGACTACACCGTCGGTCTCGCGGTTGGTCTTACCTATAAGTATCTCCTTTGCACCGTCAACGTAAGGATGCTCGTTATCCGAATATACAGCTAATTCGACACCAACGGCATTCCTGATACCGTTATATACGTACTCCGCTACCTCACGGCCTCCGTTTGTACCGTCATAGGTATATGTAGTACCGTAAACAATAGAAAACTCGGAAATGTCACTTCCACCGAGTGTAAAAGAGCCAACAGGATATTCTCCACCGATGTTCTTATTGGAATAATTCATAAGGATCTGAGCTACCTGAGCTCTGGATGCCGCCATCTTGGGAGCAAGGGTAGGTGCGCCCTTAACATTTGCGCCCGTTCCGTTTATAAGTTCAACGGAGGTCGCCCATACAGTCGCATCCTTTGCCCAGGATGCAACCGAAGTATTATCGTTAAATTTTGCAAGAGCGGATTCCTTCACATCAGAGGTGTTGAAATAATCGCTTGCAAATCTGTAAAGCATGGTAGCAAGAGTCTGTCTGTCCAAGGTCACAGAGGGCATGAACTGACCCTTATCATTACCCTTCACGTAGCCCTTTTCGCTTGCCCACTTAGCGGGTGCACTCATCCACGTACCTGCAGGAACGTCAGGGAAGCCTGTTTCTCCCTTATAGTCAGCATCGCTTTCACCCGCAAGTCTGAATAGGGTGGTTGCAAACTCTGCTCTTGTCATGGTACGGTTGGGAGAGAAGGTAGTGCCTGCGGCATTCGTCCCCTTGAAGATACCCTCATTATAGCTGTATTTAACAGCCTCGTAGAACCACTGTCCTTCCTTCACATCTATAAAAGGAAGTTTGTTCTCTGCCGCGCTTGAGGGTATCGCGGCAAAGAGCATCATTACTATAAGTAATATTGATATAAATCTTTTCATAATATATCCTTTCTTACCAACGGTTGGGAGGTAATTCAAGATTACCCGAAGGCTCATCGCTGAAACCGTATCCCCACTTTACGTCATAGAGAAGTATCTCCTCATAAAGCACACGGCTTACCTCCTTATAAGAATTCTTTGATTGTGCATTACCGTTTGTATAATCTTTTTCATAGCGTGCGCACTGCCATAGGTAGGTCCAGGAGAGACGGTGAACCTTGATACGTTCAAGATATTCAGCATTGTCTGCCTCGGCCTCCGCCTTATCCCACAAGGCATTGATCTTGGCACCATTTTCATATACAAGATCAAAATCATACATATTGTTGATCTTGGAATGAGTATCTGTACAACCTACGTTGCCGATCTCATTTATAGTATCGATATAATTCCTTACGTGCTTATATGCATCGCCGTAATATGCCTCAAGGAAACCGTTGAGACGGTAGTTATACTCTTCGTCAGTCATCATGGGATCACGCCAGAGTCTGTTGAAGAGATATGCGCGAACCTCCATGAGATTGGAGGGACGGTCACATCTTCCGTTGAGGAAAGCTCCTCTTACACCGTTCTCATAGAAATATCTCTGATTCTTATTTATAGAATCGAGATCAAACATAGGAGCCATAGCATCTCCGAAAGAACCGGTATGCTCCCAAAGATAAAGCTTGTTTGTTATTGAATCCCACTTTTTGATATACTCCGAAGAATTCTTGTTTTTACTGCAGGTGGTATCGGTGTATTCATGACAGGGACAAAGCTTGATAGTGTTATAATAGAGAATTACATTATCATGAAATTTAAAATCAGACTTCGGGGGTATTTCACTCCATGTGTATGCCCAGGTAGCAAATCTGACGTCCGGCTCCTCCTCTGCAAAGGTTTCGGCAACTGTATTTACCAGACAGAAAAGGGGTGCTCCGCGTGTTCCGTACTTTCTTATAAGAGCGCTGCAGCTCTCACAGTCGTTAGTACAAATCGTATCGCTGTCATTCTGGATAAGACCGATTAGATTAAGTTCGGGCTCCGATGCTAAAAGCTCACGGATATTTGCAATAAGAGCTTCTACATTTTTAGGATCCGAATAACAGGGATTACTCCAGGTGTTATCGACATTTCCATCCTTCCACCTACCTGTCATCAGGTTACCGATCTGATGAGGAAGTCCGCAGCCCCAGCTTTCATAATAATCCGTACCGAGATAAACCTCTTCACCTATAGAGTGAATGTACATACCCATAGTTTCAAAGGCGATATGATCGGTATATAAATATCCGTCCTCAAGGGAAATAACGGGATCGGGCTCGGCTATGATACCATCTGTGCTGAAATAGAATTCAAGTCCGAATGCTTTCTCAAGGAAGTAATACACACCGTTATATGTACCCATTATATTATGGTGACTTCTGTCCTCGGCATTATTGAAATCTGTTGAATCATCTATTCCTGTGATTACAAGATGATCACCCTGTACGTTACATATAAATTGTTGATCGTCTTTAAAGGATGCTCTGTCTACGATAACTATTCCCTTTTCCTCACGGTTGGTCTCACCTACAAGAATCTCATAGTCGGACAACTCTGTTTCATCGATGGTAACAGGAAGCTTGATACCGATACTGTATTCGATATACTTAGAAAGATCTTCTGCCGCTGCCTTAACGTGATCAAGACATCCCGCGGGATAAACTATCGTATACAGAGAAATATCATTTCCGTTTATTTCATAACGGGGCTCGATGTATAAGAAGTTGGAAAGCATCTGTGCGCATTCGCTTCTTGCCGCATTATTCTGAGGATTGAGGTAAAGCGTACCCTTAACGTCAGCTCCCTTTATAACACCCTTTTCTACAGCCCATTCTACGCCCTGCTTTGCCCACTCGGAAACCTTGTCCGCATCTGCAAAGCCCTCAAAGGAGGCGTTCTCTACAGTTATATCCATGCCTTTATATTCTGCGTATCTTCTGAGCATGGTTGCAAGCTGTTCACGGGAGATAAGAGTATCGGGGGCAAATTTGCCGCCGCCTACACCTGTGGTTATTCCCTTTTGATTAGCCCATTCTACGGCAGATGCATACCACGCCGTGGGCTTAACATCCTTAAAGGATGAGCCTGTATATTCTGTCTTATCATAGCCGTCTGCATTGGCAAGCACCTGTGCAAGCATGGCTCTTGACATCTTCATGCTCGGTGTAAAGGTAGTATCCGACGTGCCGTTAAAGAGCTCGTTTTCATTACAGATTCGTACTGCATCGTAATACCATGCGTCGCTCTTTACGTCTTTAAATGGGTTCTCATCCCACCACTTTGCGCTTGCGCTCACAGACAATGCCGTAATCAGCATTACCGTGAACAAAGCCGCAATTAAAATACGTTTTTTCATTTGGATTCTCCTAATTACTGTAATATTATATTTGAAAGTTCATCTGCATTTCACAGGTAGTAATATTACCACCAATTCTCAGGATTATTATAGGGATGATGGCCATTTTTAAGGCTATAATGTCCATGCTTCTCCATCATTTCATAAAGCTTTTCATTATTTTCAATATAGATGGCTTTGCTTTCTTCATTGCCATTCGTATATTGAGTTTCATAAAGTGCACATTGCTTAAGATAGAACCAGGAAAGCTCTTCATGCTCTATTCTTTCAATTTGTTCATCGGTTGCCCCGATCTTTGCCTGCTCCCAGTATCGGTCCATTTCATCCATTACCGAACGAACTTCTTCAAAATCATAATATCCGCTGGTAGGTGAATGTAAGGGATGACACTTTGTATCACTTATATCGCTTATTCTGTCAAGATACTTACGTAGCGATCTCCATCCTGAACCGTAGTTTGCTTCAAGGAAAGAATTGATTCTGTAATCATACTCCTCCTCACTCATATAGGCATTTCTGAAAAGCTGATTAAAGAGATATCCTCTCATGAGATTGAAATCCGAAAAATCCCAACCTCCTCCGTTTGCTGCGTTAAGAAATACACCGTTAACACCATAGCTTGCAAAAAGCTCAATATTATTTCGCATATTATCAAGATTCGGGAAAGGAGTCAAGGGTGCATCGGAAGCATTACTGTGTTCCCAAAGGAACATATTATGTGATGTAAGGCTGTTCCAGGTTTCAATTAATGTTATAAATTCACTGTTATACTCACAATCGGGATCACCATAGTCATGGGCAGGACAAAGGATCAAAGTATTATAATACATAAGAATGTTTTTGTGCAGCTCCATATTTACAGGCGGATCTGCCGCCCAAGTATAGTTCCAGGTTGCATACAATACATTAGGATACTTTTCTTCATAATACTCACAAACCTTATTGATCAATGAGAGGAGAGCTGCACTTCTGCTTTTATACTCACGATATACAGCCATACAGCTATTACATCTGCAATAGCTATGACTGTCATTTTGGATAAGACCTACTAAATTAAGCTTTGGTTTCGTCTCAAGAAGCTCTCCGACATTTTGTATAAGGGCATTAACATTTTCTTCGGAAGTAAAACAGGGATTTGCCCATGTATTTTCATATATACCCTTCTTCCAGTTTCCATTCATCAAATTACCAACCTGATGAGGCAAACCGCATCCCCATTCCTCATAGTAATTCTCTGTTCTGGATACATAACCGTCAATATCAAGTGTTCTCCATTTAAAGTCCACATTGTCTGTAACACAATAGCCATCAATAAGTGAGATCACCGGATCGGGAGTTGCAACAATATTTTCGTTTGTATAATATTCTACGCCAAGTACATCTCCTACAAATTGGAAAAGCGCGTTCTCGGTACCGTTCATATTCACTGCGCTTCTGTCAGTCACAGGCGAACTTTCTGCATCAGAATCAATACCGGCTATTACAAGATAATCACCTTGAACAGACCAGGTGAAATAACTATCATCCGCAAAGGAGTCTCTGTTTACAGTTACAAGACCGAGCTCTTCACGGTTTGTCCAACCCACAAGTATTTCGTAATCACTCACAGCCTCGGTGTCAGCAACTATGGGAAGTTCAAGCCCGAGAGAGAGCTTTATTGCCTCTGCAAGAAATTCTGCAGATTCACGAGGAGTAGCCTCACTACCCTTTGCATTTTCGTTATAAACTATCTTATAGAGAGAAATATCATTTCCGTTGATCTCGTAGCGGGGCTCGATGTATAAGAAGTTGGAAAGCATCTGTGCGCATTCACTTCTTGCCGCATTATTCTGAGGATTGAGGTAAAGCGTGCCCTTAACGTCAGCTCCCTTGATAACACCCTTTTCTACAGCCCATTCTACGCCCTGCTTCGCCCACTCGGAAACCTTATCCGCATCTGCAAAGCCCTCAAAGGAGGCATTCTCTACGATTATATCCATGCCTTTATATTCTGCGTATCTTCTGAGCATGGTCGCAAGCTGTTCACGGGAGATAAGAGTATCGGGAGCAAATTTGCCGCCGCCTACACCTGTGGTTATTCCCTTTTGATTAGCCCATTCTACGGCAGAGGCATACCACGCCGTGGGCTTAACATCCTTAAAGGATGAGCCTGTA
>SVTI01000026.1 GCA_015063855.1 Oscillospiraceae bacterium | reverse complement strand
AACCGTAAACATTTTGTCAACAGATTTCGGAGTGGTTTATGGTAAAGAAATTATTAAGAAAAGCGTGTCTGCTTTTACTTTTCATATCTGCGTTTTTAATGCTTTCTATAACGTCAAATGCCGAGGAACCGCCACCCTTTTCGGACGTAAATAAAGAGAGCTGGTACTCAGAATCGGCATTATATTCGTTTAAATACGGTTACGTCAACGGTACCTCCGATGGGCTCTTCTCACCCGATACCAATATGACAAGAGCTATGGCGGTTAAGATATTTCACTCGATGTCGGGGGATGAGAGCGAATATACCGATAATCCCTTTATTGATCTGAAGGAGGGAGCATGGTATCACAACAGTGTACTCTGGGCATACAATACCTCCCTTACGTCGGGTACCGGTGCTGACAGATTCTCACCCGATACCAATATAACGCGAAAGGAATTTGCGACCCTTACCTTTAACTATTACTGCTCTCTCTTCCACGACAACTCGGCAGCACCGACTAAGCTCACGGTATATGACTTCACAGATTACACCAATATCCCCGATTATGCACTTGAAGCCTTTGAATGGGCGGTAAGATACGGCATAATTACAGGTTTTCCCGACTCTACCCTTCGTCCCGACGCCCTTATAACAAGAGCAGAGGCTGTGAAGATAATCCATTACTTCGATGTAAGCTTTTCACACAAATTCGTAACAGTTGAATACCGTGAAAGAAGCTGTACCGAAGACGGTCACGCTGTATACAAATGCACTCTTTGCAATACCCAAAGAGAGGTGGACACCAAGGGCTATCACCTGTGGGACAATTGGGTCCAGACTATTGCACCATTGTGCGTCAGCAACGGAGAAAGAGTCTGCTCTTGTACGGTCTGCTCCATACAAAAACGTGAGATACTCCCGAAAAGAGGCTATCATACCTACGGTGCATATACTATAAAATCGGAGCCGACATGTATTAAAAGCGGCACTCAAACTGCAATCTGTACCTTATGTAAGCATACCGACGAGAAAAGCATTGCGCCTACAGGGGTGCATATATACGGTGACTGGACTGTAACAAAAAAGGCAAGCAGACAGACCACGGGCATCGAATCGAGATGCTGTAAGCATTGCAGCGATAAAAAATCAAGGGTATATCGCGATTCATCCTATTATCAGATACAGAATACCGTCATCATCCCCTCGGGAGGCTATAACGTCTCCACCGATAATATCGGCTTGAAGGTAATATATATCAACAAGCGTCTTTTAGGAACAACAAACGCATCCTATACCGCCGAAACCAAAAATGCGGTAAGAAACTTCCAAAGAAACAACGGTCTTTCGGCTACAGGTGTGGTAAATCTCTCGACCTGGCTTATGATGGGTTATTCGCAGGAAAGCTGGTATTCCCTTGCGTCCTACGTTACCCCAAAACGTATAGGGGAATATAACACCCGCGAGGAGTGTATAGAAGCAATGATTTCGGTAGCAAAGGAGTATGCCCAAATGGGTACCGTCTACCGAATCGGATGCTCGGGTAAACCCGGTACATATGCCGATTGTTCGGGGCTTATATACCAGTGCCTCTATGCCGTAGGTATAAATCCCGACACCAATATAATCGATCACGGTCTTGCAATTTATGAGTATACCTCCTATTATCTTGCCAAGGATCCTAAATTAGGATTGTCCGTTCCGACAGATTCAATGGAGCGCGGAGACCTTGTATTCTATGCCAACAACGGTGACTCGACCGTATGCCATGTCGGCATATACGCGGGAAACGGCATGATATACGACGCCTGGCCCTATGTGGGAACGACCTACCGCTCGGTCAACATCCGCGGCTGTCACGTGGTCAAAGCGATAAGAGTATTTCCCTAAAATATTACGTAAATATAAAGCAGAAAAAACACAAAGAACTAAGAATTTAACCGTTCTCTGTGTTTTTTATATACATATAATTCGACTGTAACCCGACCTATACGACGAAATGTGCGACAAATCCCTTTAATTTTTGATCAGAAGAACTTTCACCGTATCCAAATCATCAGAGACAAGATCGTTATACCTGATTATATCCGAGGCTCTTTTGCGGTAACGCTTAGCTATATCCCAGAGAGTATCACCTTCTTTGGGGTAACAGAGAACAGCAGAATGTCCGTTATCCCATTCTTCTCCAAGGGAAATTACCGACACGCGGGAACGTGACTCCTTAGTGCTTACAGCCGCATCGAGACACAGCTCCGCAGATATCCTCATGCAATCTCCGTCGATATTACATTCCCTTGAAGCTACGGTAATACGGTGCTCCTCTTCAAAGGATGAGGGAGCCTCGCAAAGCTCCTTTTCGGTCTTAAAGGGTATATCGAAGGTAAAGCATGAATAACTTTCCTTTTCGTCAGCACATATACATTCAACTCTCATAACTCCCTCATAACGGCAGATATTTCCCTCACAAACCGCCTCACAGCTTATTACTCTTGCATAGGATTCAAGGCATTCAACGGGACGATGGTCCTCATAATCCGGAATCGGAAGCTGCTCACATATGCTTATCTTACCGCCAATGCCCTCTATAAGACGAGTATATTCAAGTGTATCACTCTGATACTCACAGCTTTTATTCACCGAATATACATCCTCTGTATATCCGCATTCTCTGTTTTCAAAATATTTATGCTCGATATCATAACTGTAATCAAGCTCAAGAAGCTTCATTTCACCGAAATTATTATTGGCAACCGTAAGCTTAATATCCTTGGGCTCAACGCTGTAAAGACAAAAGGCATTAACGGACATTTCTCTTGAAACAAACTCGGAATAGGGTAACGTCCGCTTTAAGTAACGGTATCCCGAGTCAACGCTTTCGTAAATAATACTCACCGTTACCTCGCCTCGCAGTGCGGTACGGGAATCAATACACTTTATATCGTTAATCGAAATCGACAGATCACAACACACTATTCCCGCAATTTCGGGCATCGATGATGCAAGCTCGATATCATGGCTTGCATGATATCCCGTTTCCCTTACCGTTTTTGAGACCATAGTATTCAAAACGGCGTTTTTACACTCAAGTCCTTCCCTGTCATCTTCGGTTATATCCGCCTTAAAGGAGGGAGAAGTATCCTCGTTTTCTTCGTTCTGCGTAAAAATATTTATCCTGCATTTACAATTCAGACGTCTCGGCGAAAGTAAGCGACATACGGGATTCTCGGTTCTTACGTAAAGATACGTATCATTGTCATCGTTATCGCGGGAGGCGATGTTTACAGAGAAGCTGTCCGAATATATAACGTTTTTAATGCTGTCATCCTCGCATATTACGAGAATATTGTGAATGACCTCACCCTCACACGCAAGGGTACTGCCGTTATTGAACAGATTGTGCACCTTTGCCTCGCTTACACAACGGACAAGCTTTTTAATATCGCTGATATAATCGGGCAGAATATAGTCCTCACTTCTTTCCAGAGTTTCGCGGTGCTGAGTCCTCGTCCTTGTCAGAATGTTCTTGTTGTATTCCTGATATCTTTCTTCCATGTGTAACTCCTTGACATTTGATTTCAAAATTTATTCTCTACACTATATTCATTCTGTCAGTAATTTATGCCTTTAACTGTTTTTTCGCCGTATATTTGAACATCCTCAATAAAATTTCTCTTATATCGAAAAATGTGTTGATTTTTTAATGTATTTGTTATATAATAATATTAATTATATATTTTTATATGGAGTATTATTCTGTATGACAAAAAAGATCACGAAGGCAGTTATCCCTGCGGCAGGTCTGGGAACAAGAATGCTGCCCATAGCAAGAACTGTTCCAAAGGAGGTTCTCCCGATAGTTGACCGTCCCTGTATCGAATATCTGGTGCGCGAAGCAGTTGACAGCGGCATCACCGATATCCTTATCATCACCAACAGAGGCAAGGGTGCCATAGAGGACTATTTTGACTATTCCCCCGAATATGAAAGTGCGCTTCTCTCCAAGGGCAAGACCGATGAATATAACGCTATACGAGAGATCGCAGACAAAGTAAATATCCAGTTTATCCGTCAGAAACAGCCGAAGGGTCTTGGACATGCCGTGAACTGTGCGAGAGCTTTTATAGGTGACGAGCCCTTTGTGGTTCTCTACGGCGATGACGTTATTATGGGCGATATACCGGTATGCCGTCAGCTTATAGACACCTACGAAAGATACGGACTTGCAGTCGCAGGAGTGAAGGAGGTTCCCGACGAGCTTGTGGTAAAGTACTGCACGCTCGGTGTCGAGGCTCTTGACAAGGACGCAGGCGAATATAAGATATATGACATGATCGAAAAACCCGCTCCCGATAAGATACTCAGTAATTACTCAATACTCGGAAGAGTTCTTCTGACTCCCGATATATTTGACATTCTCGACAATACTCCTCCCGGTGCGGGCAACGAGATCCAGCTTACCGATGCTATGCGTACACTGACTCTGACAAAGGGCATGTGTGCACTCGATTTCAAGGGTAAGCGATATGATATGGGTTCTAAATTAGGTTTCCTTACAGCGAATGTAGATACAGCCTTAAAGCATCCCGAGCTCGCAGAGGATTTCAAGGCATACCTTAAATCATTAGATCTTAACTAAGAAGGAGTTTATTATGGATCGTGTATCTAAAATCAATTATTATCTTGACATTGCACAGACTGTTGCTGAAAGAAGCACCTGTCTTCGCAAGCGTTTCGGTGCCATAATCGTTAAAAACGATACCATCGTTTCCACAGGCTATAACGGAGCACCCAGAGGCAGAGTAAACTGTTGCGACCGCAAATTCTGCATACGTGACCAGCTCGGTATTCCCCGCGGTGAACGTTACGAGCTCTGCAGAAGCGTTCATGCCGAGGCAAACGCGATCATAGCGGCATCCCGCGAGCAGACCCTGGGCTCGACACTTTATATGGCATGTATGGAGGGAGACAGCGATACCCTCGTTGTAAATACTACCTCCTGTGCAATGTGTAAGAGACTTATACTTAACGCAGGTATAGAAAAGGTTATAGTCCGCGACACACGTGACGACTACCGTATTATCGATACCCGTGAATGGATAGTTAACGATGACAGTCTTGACGGAACCAGGGGCTATTAACGTAAACGAGGTCAAGCCCCGCGAATATCATTCCCTTGAAACCGCAGACGTCATACTGTCAAAGGACAAGATATCCAAGATATGCTTCGTATGTACCGGTAATACCTGCCGTTCTCCTATGGCGGCGGCACTCTATAACCATCTCTTCAAGGATAAAAAGAGCTTTGCCGTGTCCCTGGGATTATATGCGGCGAAGGGTCAGCCTATCTCCGATAATGCTGTCATAGCGCTCTCGGATTACGGTATACCCTCCGTACCGGGCAACAGATACGAAAGGCATCTCTCGGATATTGCAACCGAGGATAAGCTAAGTGACTGTGATAAGATCATCGGCATCAGCGACTCCCACACCTTAGAGCTTCTCGGCAGATTTCCGAGGCTTGCGGGTAAGATAATGTCTATGCCGAAAGCCATTCCCGACCCCTACGGCGGCGACCTCGATTGCTACAAGGCTTGCCTTTATGAAATAGAAAAGGGGATTAAGGAGCTTTTCAACCTTGAATATTAAGATCGAGCCAATGAATGAAGCAACGGCATTAGCGGCGGCAGAGATAGAAGCACTTTGCTTCTCCTCGCCATGGCCTCCCGAATCATTCATAAACATACTTAACAACAACAACGCACTTTACCTCATAGCCCTCTGTGACGGTGTTGTCGCGGGATATATCGGAATATTCGATCTGATAGACGAATTCTCAATAATTAATGTTGCCACTCATCCCGACTATCGAAAAAAAGGTATCGGCAGACTCCTTATGTCAAAGATACGTAAGCATGCCGAAAATAAGGGCTGTGCCGTAATAAGCCTTGAGGTGAGAGAATCAAACGTTCCCGCAAGGACTCTGTATGACTCCTTAGGATATACCGTATGCGGCAGGATCGGTAATTATTATTCGGATCCCAAGGAAGATGCAATACTTTATCAATTAGAAATCAGAAATCAGGAAGACCAATGTACATTTTAGCATTTGAAAGCTCTTGCGACGAAACATCTGCTGCTGTAGTGGATGCAAGCGACGAGAGTATTAAGGTTTTATCAAATATAATAGCCTCACAGATATCGGTTCATGCGCTGTACGGCGGAGTTGTCCCCGAGATAGCCTCAAGAGCCCATGTAGAGGCAATATCAAGCATCACCTACGAGGCATTGGACAAGGCAGGTATTTCCCTGTCCGAGGTTGATCTTATAGCGGTCACAAACTCACCCGGACTTATAGGTGCATTGCTTGTAGGCGTTAACTTTGCCAAGGCTTTGGCATTCGCAAATAACATTCCCCTTATTGCTGTTGACCATATCAAGGGTCATATAGCGGCAAACTATATAGAGCATCCCGAGCTTAAGCCTCCCTTTGTAGCCTTCGTGGCATCGGGCGGTCATACATCCATTATCAGGGTAAACGACTACACCGATATCGAGACCATCGGCAGAACAAGGGATGATGCCATAGGCGAGGCCTTTGACAAGGTAGGAAGGATAATGGGACTTCCCTATCCCGGAGGTAAGGAGATGGACCGTCTCGCCTCTATAGGAGATAAGAGCTTTGCTAAGTTTCCGTCGGGAGCTATCAATGACGACACTCTTGACTTCTCCTTCAGCGGCTTAAAGACACATATAGTAAACTTTATTCATAATGCCGCTCAGAAGGGTGAAGAGATACCCAAGGAGAATATAGCAGCGGCATTTACAAAGACAGTCTGCGATTCGGTCACATCCAAGCTTTCCGAAGCTATCGACCGTACAGGACTCAAAACGCTTGTAATGGCAGGCGGTGTATCCGCAAACTCGCACCTGCGTAAAGCTCTGACCAAAATGTGTGAAAAGAAGGGTGTCAAGCTCTATATGCCCTCTCTTGCATACTGCGGTGATAACGGAGCAATGATAGCGGCTCAGGCATATCACGATAATAAGCTCGGAGAATATGCCTCGACCGATCTAAACGCCTATGCGACAAAGGTGACGAAAAGAATCAAGAAATAAATTCACTTTTTGAACTGAAATTTATTCGCTTTTTGAGAAAATTATTAATGTTAAAACCGAAATATTTAACATTAACAAATTTTCCACAAAGTTATCCACACCCCTGTTCTTTTGATGGATAACTACCTTTAAAATCCACGTTTTCGGCATAAAATCACACTTTTCAGCCGAAAAAGGTGTGGATAACTATGTGAATAGTGTGGATTAAATGTTTATTCAGGATAAAAAAAGCATAGTAAAAAGTGCAAATTCTGCCGTTCACAATTGAGTAATTTTCTATACACTACAAAAATTTATTTACATATTTGGAGGATTTTTATAATGGCTAATTACGATGCAGTAATTAAGGACGCTTCCGCTAAGTTTGAAGCATTATTAAAGGATCAGCTCGAGAGAGTTGAAAGAATCAACGCTGCCGGTGACGCTATCGACTACTCTAAGCTCGATAAGATCGTTATCGGTATCTGCGGAGGTGACGGCATCGGTCCGATCATCACCAAGGCAAGCGAGGATGTTCTTCGTTACCTTCTTGCAGACGAGGTAGCAGCAGGCAAGGTAGAATTTAAGGAAATCGACGGTCTTACCATCGAGAACCGTGCAGCACATATGCAGGCTATTCCCGATGACGTTATGGAAGAGCTTAAGGCTTGCCACGTTATCTTAAAGGGTCCCACAACCACTCCCCGTCAGGGCGATGAGTGGCCTAATATCGAAAGCGCTAACGTAGCAATGCGTAAGGGTCTTGACCTCTTTGCAAACGTTCGTCCCGTTAAGGTTCCCGAGCAGGGTATCGACTGGACCTTCTTCCGTGAGAACACAGAAGGCTCTTACGCAGTTGGTTCCAAGGGTGTTAACGTAACCGACGATCTCGCAGTTGACTTCTGTATCACCACCTCCGAGGGATGTGACAGAATCGCAAAGCTTGCTTTTGAGTACGCAAAGAATAACGGTAAGGACAGAGTTTCAATCGTTACCAAGGCTAACATCATCAAGACCACCGACGGTAAGTTCCTTAACCGTTGCTATGATATCGCAAAGGATTATCCCGAAATCACAACCGATGACTGGTTTGTTGACATCATGACCGCAAAGCTCGTTGACGAGAAGCGCCGCCGTGACTTCAAGGTTATCGTTCTCCCCAACCTCTACGGTGATATCATTACCGATGAGGCTGCAGAATTCCAGGGTGGTGTTGGTACTGCAGGCTCTGCTAATATTGGTAAGAGATACGCAATGTTTGAAGCAATTCACGGTTCTGCTCCCCGTATGATCAAGGAAGGCAGAGGCAAGTATGCTGACCCCTGCTCCATGCTCCGTGCAACAGTGCTCCTTCTCTCCCACATCGGTCGTCAGGCTGAAGCTGACAAGCTCGAGAAGGCTCTCGACTTCTGCATGTTCCAGGATAAGAAGTACACCATCACAGGCAGAGATACAGGAGCTACCTGCGACGAATTCGTACAGTACGTAATGGATACCATTACAAATATGTAAGGAAACAGAAATGAGTAAGAAAACAGATTCGGGAGTTTCCTTGGCGGTTGTCAAGCGTCTCCCCCGATATTTCCGATATCTGCGTTTACTTTTAAACGAGAATACGCTTCGTATATCATCAAACGATCTGGCCGAGCTGATGGGTGTTACCGCCTCTCAGATCCGTCAGGATCTTAACTGCTTCGGCGGCTTCGGACAGCAGGGCTATGGCTATAACGTTACATATCTCTACAGTAAGATAAGTGAGATCCTCGGCATCACCGAGAATTATCAGGCCATCATTATCGGCGGTGGACGTCTCGGTCAGGCATTGGCATCAAGCCCCGTATTCACCAAGCGAGGTGTTGAGGTTTGCGGCATTTTTGACGTAAATCCCGAGGTTATCGGTAAAGAGATCGACGGCAAGAAGATTCTACACATAGATTCATTAAAGGAGTTCTGCAAGAACGAGGTTGTAGATATTGCGGTTCTCACCCTTCCCTCCGAATATGCAGAGGAGGGTGCCAAGCTTGCGGTAGAGGTAGGAGTTAAGGGTATCTGGAACTTTACAAGTAAGGATATCACATCCCGAGACTTCCCCGGTGTCAGAATACAGAGTGTCCATATGGGTGACTCCCTTATGCTTCTCTGCTACGATATCAAGGAAAACGGTAACGTCGAATGAGGTACCTTATAAATTTTGGAAGTTCGGTACTCGCTCTGCCGAAAAAAACAGTTCTTGAAAAGCTTGGAGTTGCAAGTGAAAAAGAGCTTAAGACCTTGATATTACTTTCATCCCTTGAGGACAGCGTAGAGGAGCTTGAGACACAGGCAGAAGCCATAGGTATATCCAAGTCCGAGCTCGACTCCGCCCTTTCCTTCTGGAAGGGTGCCGGTGTTATATCCGCGGTGGATTCAAGACCCGAAAAGCAGCTGGTAAAGAAGGTTGCACGCCATGCCGACGCACCCAACTATTCGGGTGAGGAGCTGGCGAGAATTATCGAGGAAAACGGCCTCTCCTATGTTATCGATGAGTGTCAGCACATCATGGGTAAGGTATTTAACATGACCGAGATCAACCGTATAGCGGCTCTGGGAAGCTATCTCGGGCTATCGGGAGACTACATACTGACCCTCTTCAGCTATTGTGCAGAGCACGATAAGGCTTCTCTTAAATACGCTGAAAAAATGGCGTATAACCTCTATGACAGAGGTATCAACACCTCCGAGGCACTCGATGAATACATAAGAGCCGAGGAGCAGAAGCGCAGCCTCGAAAACAAGCTGAGAACAATATTCGGCTGGGGTTCACGCGCTCTTACACCTACCGAAAAGAAGTATATCACCCAATGGTGTGATGAATACTCATATACAGCGGATATTATAACGGAGGCTTATAATATCACCGTAGAAAACACGGGCAAACCGGCACTTCCCTATCTTTCCAAGATACTTGCCAATTGGTATTCAAAGGGCTATAAGACTCTTGATGATGTTAACCGAGCCATGAACGAATACGAGCGTAACAAGGAAGAAAAGAAGAATGCCGAAAATAAGGGAAGCTTCGACGTTGACGAGTTCTTTGAGATCGCCCTTAAACGATCACGCGAAAAGATGTCAAGCTATAACGGAGGTTAATTATGGCTTACAGTAAAAATACCATTATTAAAGCTAAAGCGGTTCTCGAAAAAAGACGTAATACTGCAAAGGCCCTCAGGGAAGAGCGTATCAAGGAGATATATAACAAGCTTCCCGAAATAAAGGAGCTTGATAACCTGTTAGCCGGTTCCACTCTGTCGCAGATCATTGAGGCGATTCCTCTCGGTTCCGAGAAAGCTAAGGAACGTATCAGCGAGATACAAGCAAATAATCTGAAACTTCAGGCAAAGCGTACAGCTATACTTGAAGCTAACGGCTATCCCGCAGACTATACTGACGTTAAATATTACTGTCAAAAATGTGAAGATGAGGGATATCTGCTTGACTCCTCTGTCTGTGAATGCCTTAACAGAGAGATCGCCCGTATAGCAATTGCTGACTCGGGAATCGGTCATCTCGCAGAGGCCCAGAGCTTTGATACCTTCGATCTCGGTTACTATTCAGCCAACCCCTCTCACCTTTCGGTGATGAAGGAATCTTTCGACCTCATAAAGAAATATGCAGACAGCTTTAATTCCGCTACCAAAACAAACCTCCTGTTTATCGGTAATACCGGACTTGGCAAAACACATCTTTCTACATCATGTGCTGTCAACATCATCGGTAAGGGCTATGAGGTGATATATGACACCGCCCAGAATATTCTCAGTGACTTTGAATACGAGCGTTTCGGCAGAGATTATAATTCACAACAGAGCGACTCCAAGAAGACGGATAAGTATTTCTCATGTGATCTGCTTATAATCGACGATTTGGGCACTGAAATGGGTAATAATTTCACCGTATCGATCATATATAACCTACTCAATACCCGCCTTAATAACAATAAACCTATGATCATCAGTACCAATCTCACTTCAAAGGAGCTCAGAGACAAATATGATGACCGTATCGTTTCAAGAATATTAGGCGAATTTGAGATTCTTCCCTTCTACGGCAACGACATCAGACAACAAAAAAAACAATTTTAAGCTTCGGGCTTTTAGCCGGTGCAAATCTTTTACTCAGTGCCCGAAATATTAAATAGTTTATAATTATAATAATTTTAATGATCGGGTTTATAATAACCAATATTTACTTACTCAGTGCCCGAAATATTAAATAGTTTATAATTAAAACGATTTTAAGCTTCGGGTTTTATCCAGTGCAAATCTTTTACTCAGTACCCGAAATACTATAAAATAATCACTAATTACATCAACCCTAAGAGTCACCGAACGGTGGCTCTTTTTCTTATTTTTAAATTCCTAAATGCTAATCACGTTATCAAATTCGCCAAGGTCTCCTTATCTGCGATTTTTCTCGCGCGCGAGATAGAGAGAGACTATAGTATTCTTCCTTTACCTTAACTAACCTATACTAACCTATACTATACTAACCTATACTAACCTAACCTGAGGAAACGTTTTGTATCCATCCTGTATACATTCTGTATCCAAGGTCATTTAAGCCATAAAATCACAGACCGATCCCATCATTTCGACTTAATTATACCATAGTAATATTCGTTTCGGAAGGGTACCCTGATCAAATAAATATTAACGTTTTTCACAAAAAAGCGGGTGCCGGCCCGCAACGAATCCCGCTCCCTTTCTTGGTGCAAACAACTCACACGAAATGAAGCAATTTCCTATATATTAAAAAACAGAGAACGATTATAAATTCGTTCTCTGTATATTTTGTATTTAAATATAAGACATTCGTAAGTTATTATTTAACGAATATCAATTTTTTAGTTATTTTCCTGCTTTGCATAACACTTCGCAAGAAATTTATCGTTGTTGACGATAAATCTTTCGTGTCTGCATTCACCTACAAGCTCCTTTTCGTCGTAAGCCTTTACCTCGAACACGAGGCGGCGTCTGTCGATCTCCACGAGCTCGCATTCAGCCTTTATCTTCATTCCTACAGGAGTTGCGGCAACGTGCTTAAGCTCAGCTGCGGTGCCTACAGTCGACTGACCTTCCTCAAGAAATCCTGATACCGCCTCTGCACAGCAGAGCTCCATCAAGGTAAGAAGTGCAGGAGTTGAAAAAACTCGAAGACTGCCGCTTCCTACGGCTGCTGCAGTATTATTTTCATCACAAATCGTCTCTTTGGTATATTTATAACCGATCTCCAACATAATAAAACCTCGAATAATTAATTTTATATCGTTATTTTACTATATCATCACAACAAAATCAAGTGCTTTATTTAAAATAAATCAAAAAGCGCGCATATAGATCTCCTTGATCTCACTAATCAACGGGAATCGCGGATTTGCACCTGTACATTGATCATCAAAAGCATCTATGCTCATCTTTTCCACCACGGCTCTGAACTCCTTTTCGCTTATACCGTAATCCCTTATCCTCTGCTTGATTCCGATTCTGCTCTTCAGTTCATTTATCGCCTTGATAAGATTCATCGTCTTTTCGCAATCGTCATTGCCTCCGAGAGATAGCATATCGGCTATCTCTGCATATTTTTTCTTGACGCACGGGTATTTATACTGCGGAAACGTGCCCATCTTATACGGCGCCTCTTCGCTGTTAAAGGTTATGACCTCGCAGATAAGCAATGCGTTTGCCACACCGTGAGGCAGATGAAAATACGAACCTAACTTATGCGCCATAGAATGACAGATACCGAGAAAAGCGTTAGCAAAAGCCATGCCCGCAGATGCTGCCGCATCAGCCATTTTATCCCTTGCCGCCGTATCGCTCTTTCCCTTATCATAAGCTCTCGGCAGATACTCAAAAATATTCTTGACGGCACAGAGTGCCAATGGGTCTGTATAATCGGTAGCCAACATTGAGGTATAGGCCTCTATAGCATGAGTTAACGCATCAATGCCCGCCGCAGCCGTGAGTGACCTTGGAGCATCATCGGTTAATGACGGGTCTATTATTGCAGTATCAGGCATAAGCTCATAATCAGCAAGAGGATATTTAACTCCGCTTGTCTCATCCGTTATAACAGCAAAGGGTGTAAGCTCACTTCCCGTTCCCGCCGTTGTCGGTATTGCCGTAAGGCTTGCTTTAGAGCCTGCGACGGGAAATCTGTATATTCTCTTACGAATATCCGCGAAGCGCATAGACATATCTGTGAAATCGGCATCCGGCTCCTCATAAAGAAGTCTCATGACCTTCGCTGCATCTATAGGAGAACCGCCACCGAGAGCTATTACCGCATCAGGCAAAAACGCCCTCATTTCCTCAGCGCCCCTTCTTGCGGTCTTAAGTGTAGGGTCACTCTCAACATCCGAAAATATCGTATAGGTTATCCCCATCTCCGAAAGCCGTGTACATAAACGATCTGTATATCCATTATCATAAAGAAATTTATCGGTTACGATGAACACCCTCTTTTTATCCTTGAGCTCATAAAGTGCGTATTCAAGACAACCTCTCTTTATATAGACCCTTTTCGGTACACGGAACCAGAGCATATTTTCCCTTCTTTCAACAACAGTCTTGATATTGAGAAGATGCTTGACACCAACATTCTCCGAAACTGAATTACCACCCCATGATCCGCATCCGAGAGTAAGGGACGGAGTAAGTCCGAAATTGTATATATCTCCTATAGCACCCTGGGATGAGGGGGTATTTACCAATATACGGCATGCCTTCATTCTGTCGGTAAAGGCATTGAGCCTCTTCTCTTCACCCTCTCTATCTATATATATAGCCGCAGTATGACCTATACCGCCGTTGCTTATAAGCTCATAGGATATATCCAGTGCACTCTCAAAATCATTTGCTCTGTACATACTCAGAACAGGAGAGAGCTTTTCTGCCGAAAGAAGTTCCTCCGACGTATAATTTGTAAGCTCTGCTATAAGAAGACGTGTATCAAAAGGAACGTTTATACCAGCCATTTCAGCGATCTCAAAAGCAGATTTTCCTACGATCTTTGAATTTAATACCCCATCAACAAAGAGAAGCTCACGTATATTTTCAAGCTCTTCTTCCCTTATAAAATAACAGCCACGGTACTCAAATTCATCCCTGACGCTGTTATATATATCAGAAAGGACCACAACAGACTGTTCAGAGGCACAGATAAGTCCGTTATCGAAGCTCTTAGAGAGAATAACCGATGAAACAGCCTGTTTGATATCGGCACTTGAATCTATTATTGCAGGAGTATTTCCCGCACCTACCCCGATCGCAGGTCTGCCTGCCGAATAAGCGGCACGAACCATTTTCTGTCCTCCTGTAGCAAGAGTCAGGTCGCAGCTTTTCATCAGCTCATTTGTCGATTCAACGCTCGGTTCATCTAACCACGCTATAATTCCTTCGGGTGCACCCGCCTCAAGTGCTGCCCGATATACCACTTTTGCCGCCTCACAGCTTGCTCTCTTAGCTCTCGGATGTGGTGCAAATATTATACCGTTCCTTGTCTTTAAGCTTATCAGAGCCTTAAATATCGCTGTAGAAGTCGGATTTGTCGTAGGCACAAGTGCCGCTATTACACCTATAGGCTCTGCTATTTTGCTAATACCCGCTATTCTGTCCTCTTCTATAACCCCGCAGGTAGCGGTATCCTTATATGAATTATAAATATATTCTGAAGCATAATGATTCTTTATAACCTTATCCTCCGGTATACCCATCCCTGTTTCTTCAACAGCTAACCTCGCCAATCTTATCCTTTCCCTGCAAGCCGCCTTTGCCGCATGGTGAAATATTTTATCCACCTCTGTCTGAGTATAGGTCGAAAATATATTCTGTGCTTTTCTTACTCTTTCTGTCAACTCTTTTATACTGCCGTTATTACAAACAATATCCTTATCCTTCATATATATCGCTCCTTGTTTTTTTGATATTATTTGTATTATTCAATATTTTATGTAACAAATAGCTTCTGTTACATAAAGCAATCAGTTTTCAAACTGAATGTCTAAAAAAAGATAAATATTGACTTTTATTGTAAATTAATATATAATTATCTTAACAATTTCCATGGAGGTGAGTCCGTATTTCAACCAAGGATGAACGTCTGGAGTATCTGCGTGTTTTTTCATGCTTTTTGGTTATTTTAGGTCATATATCCAACTGGTATATGAGAGCGTATCCCAAGCTTCCCATGAATTCATATATATGTGCTTTACTCTATAACGGTATATGCAGGATCAGTGTCCCCCTGTTCTTTATGATAAGCGGCGCACTTCTTCTTGAAAAACCTATCGACTATCAAAAGAGCAATAGAAGAACGATTAGTATTTTTATAAAAACCGCCCTTTGGACTCTTATATTTTTAGTATGGAATTACTTCTATCTCGGTCAAAGATATGCGTTGACCGACATATTTTCTTCACCGGTTCGTGTCCATTTCTGGTTTTTATACGTGCTATTCGGGATCTATCTCACTCTTCCTCTGTGGCAGAAATTAGTCAGCGGAGAGGATAAAAGGCTGATACGCTATTTTTCAATTTTATTTATTGCCGTTTTGACAATAAATTTCGTTCTCGGAATATTAAAGATGCGTGTCACCTATGAGATTCCCCTTATTGGAAGCTCCTGCTATGCCGGTTACTTCATTATGGGGTACGTTATACGCCACTACATAAATGAAATAAAAATCAAGAAATGGATATGTGTTGCGGCGCTTATTATATGTATAGCCGCCACAGATCTCCTCACCTTCTTTACCTCATATAAAGCCAATTCCCATATCGAAACTTACTCCGATTTCAGAAGTGTGTTCATCGGAGTTTCAGCAATTACGGTATTTTACCTCTTTATGAAAGCAAAGGAATTTAAGCCTAATTCCTTTATTTCACTAATGTCGAAGCACTCCTTTAATATCTATATGATACACGTCTTTTACCTTGATATAATTCAGGTAAATATCGATATCACCAAATTCAGTGCATGGATAGGCTTCCCTGTATTCTTTATCTTCATGATAACCCTGAGCTTCGTTTCATCATGGCTTCTTGAGCTGGCTAAGGGAAAGAATAAATCTATTATTTAAATCTAATACGTAAAAAGAAAGGAATCAAACCATGTTTTGCGGAAAATGCGGAAATCAAATCGATGATAATGCCACCTTCTGTCCTGCCTGCGGCAATCCTGTAGTACCTAAGAACAATAATGCAAATACAAGCTCTTATAATTACACAGATACAAGCAATTTCACCTCTCCCATGCCTCCTCAGCCCCCAAAAAAGAACGGCAAAAAGATCGCTTTGATCGTAACTATTGCTATACTTGTCATCTCGGCTATAGTAACTACTGTTTGTCTCATTCTCTCCTCAAACGGAGGTGGAAGCACCTCTGATTACGGTAAGGACAGAGGCTCTAAACGTAACGATGATGACAATAACAGATCGGATGATTACATCGAAGAGATTGAGGATTATCTTAATTTCGTTAAAAATAAAGAGGATGATGCCGATAAATATATTGAGGATACATACTTCGGCGGAGCCTTCGGTTATTATTACAGCGGCGAGGACGCAGACTATGCCCACAAATTAGAAACTAAGACCATTTTTGAAAACGGCAAGGAAAGCGAAATGGATTACGGATATGCCGAGTATTATGACTATGACAGCTGGGAGGAATATATAGAGGCCTCCGATATAGATGAATTCTATGACTATATGGATGATGTCTACGGGGAATGGGACATGACCTATAAGATTACAGATACAAAAAAATGCTCGAACGAAAAGCTTGACAGCCTCAAGGACGTCTGGGATGAATGTATCGTGGCATATGATGATTTCAGCGAAAGCGAAGACTTTTCAAAGAATGATCAGCGCGAATATGACAGCTTTATTGACAGCATAAGAGATTTTAATGTAAGTGAAGCATACAGCATTGAGGTTAAGATAGAGTTTGACGGCGAGGAGGATTCCTATGATAACGTATGGAGCTTCTCTGTTGCAAAGATCGGCAAGGAATGGGTTATCCTTGAGGGTCCCTCATTCTATGAATTCTACGAAATCTACTGATATTAATATTTTTTAAAGGGATGAACCGCAGGCTCATCCCTTTTCTTCATTTTTCATTTCCATAAGATACTCGTTTGACTCACCTATATCCTTTTCCCAGACCGATATCGGCTTTGATAAGTCACATCCCCTTGATCTGAATTCAAGAGTAGTTTCATTTATAAACTTAGTATATGCGACCTTGAAGCCTACCCTGACGTGGCTCTTTTCAGAGAACCCTTCGCCGTGGACAATATAAATATTATCCTCGCCCTTCTTTTCCTCAACCCCGGTTATCCTCATTTTGCGACGGTTAATTGCCATATCAGAGCGAACATAAGGCTCGTTTTCGCCAAAGGCGTATCTTTTACCGTAGAGTATATCATAGGAGAGAGCCTGTAGATTAAAGAGGTATTTCGCCTCTCCCTTATAGGTCTGATGGCATGAATTGATTACTCCGTCTCTTATACCTAACTCTTTCATAACCTTGGCGCTGAGCTGATAAGCATAGATGTCCTCGTCACTGTATTCGATACCGAGATTATTCCAGATAACGTAATCACTCTGGTATATATGACGTTCACTAAGCTGAGAATTATCTATATTAAGAGAAGGCAGATGATCTCCGTATATTACGAGAACAGTTTCCTCATCCCTTTCCGAAAGTGAATTGATAAGCTCGCCTAAGAATAAGTCCATCTCATATATCTGATTTATATAGTATTCGTATGATGTCTTAAGCGATTCATTATCACAGCTGCTTACTTTAATATGTCGTTTGAACTTTTTGATGTCGCCGTAGCTTCCGTGCCCCTGAACCGAGACAGCCTCGATATGATCAACACCTTCGGTTGAGTCAAGGCACTCATTTATATACCGAAGCAGGATCTTATCCTTAGCCCAACCGTTTTCGTTCAATTCATAGTCGACCATATATTCGACAGAATAAAAATTGTCATAACCTAAGTTTGCATATACGTTATTTCTTCCGTAGAAACCGCCCTTATAGTTATGTATAAAATGGGAGGTATATCCGAAAGGCTTAAGATTATTGGCTATACTCTCCGAGGGCGTATCGGTAAGAATTGTCTTATAGGGATATTCACCCGCACCGAAATCAGCCGTTCTCATGCCGGTAACTACTTCAAACTCGGTATTTACAGTACCGGCACCTATAACAGGAACTGTAAGAAGTCCGGACGGACAATCCTCGGTTAGAGCTCTGAAATTAGGTATGGGGTCACGGTCAAATTTAACACTTTTAAGAGAAGTAGGGTCAAAGAAGGATTCCATCTGCAGGAATATAATGTTCGGCTTTTTAATCTCATTCTTGTCTGTAAGCTCAAATTCATCGGTAATATCCTCAATAAGCTCCTTTGAATATCCGTCTACCCTTTTGACTCCGTTATCGATCAGGCTTACAATAAACGAGTAAGTAAAGCCATTATCCGTAAATGCCTCGGCTAAATTTTGAAATCTTACCTCAAGAATGCCGGTATGTACGGCTAACTGAACGTTACCGCAGGTAAGGAGGTTGATGATCAAAAAGATAATAAGTGAGCTCTTAAAGCTTCCCTTTTCCTTTGATGATGATAACGCTCTGCCGAAGGTAACTATCAATCCCAAAAGCAGAGCCACTATAAAGAGGCAAACCACCGCAAGATAAAAGGGCGAGAGATATTTCTTGATTATCAGCGGCAAAGTATCGAGCAACTGCAGATCGTAAGCGGTAAAGGGCAAGGTTCGGTTTAAGGTAACGATGAGATTTATAAGTCCTAAAACAAGCCATGTACCGCTTGTGATTCCTAACCAAAAAAACCTGAATCTCCCAAGTAAGAGACCGACAGACATCGATGAAGCAACGATCAATGCATTACAAAGAAAAACATAAGGATCAAGTATCAGCTTATTTATACCGCCGAATATATCCCTACTGCTCATCGCCTCAAGAATTACGGTTATAATTATAGGCATAACAGCAAAGATCACAATATTTTTGATCAATTCTTTGTTTTTTATCTTTTTCATTTTAACATTCCTAATTCGGGATATTATATTTTAATTATTCTATTATATCACGTTTTTAGCCTTTATTCAACATTTTTGTGAAATAATCGCATACCACCTTGAAACAGAAATAAAGCGGGCGCCGGCCCGCAGCGATGATCGGGCATGAACTACGTCAAAACCTCTAACTTCAATGCCCGAAACGGAGCAATTTCCTATATATTTAAAAAAGTGGGCGCCGGCCCGCAGCGATGATCGGGCATGAACTACGTCAAAACCTCTAACTTCAATGCCCGAAACGGAGCAATTTCCTATAAATTAAATAACAGAGGACGATTTCATAAGAATTCGTCCTCCGGTTAGATATTATTTGATTAAAACTGTCAGAAAATAAATAACAATTTCTATTATCTGATCATGTTTATCCCATCATTTCCTTGGAAATGATATCAAGCACCTTCTGATAGCAGCCGCCGCAGCCTGTGGAACAGTTGGTAATGGACTGAACCTCTTTGAATGCGCCAAGCACGTCATCAAACTTCTTTTCAGAATGAAGTGCCGCTACTATATCATTGTACTTAACCTGCTTGCAGTTACAAATAATAGTGTTTTCCATAGTATTCTCCAAAATCAAATGTTAATTGGAAACTATATTGCCGGGCACTGTGTTCGCACTTGCTTCATGCGAGTATGGCCGCGGCAACTTGCCGCTTAGTTAAAGTATCTCTTAAGAAGACCAGCGAAAGCCTTGCCGTGACGAGCTTCGTCGCGTGCCATCTCGTGAACTGTGTCATGGATAGCATCGAGGTTATTCTGCTTAGCCATCTTAGCAAGCTCAAACTTACCTTCGGTAGCGCCGCACTCTGCTTCAACTCTCATTTCAAGATTCTTCTTGGTAGAGGGAGTTACAACCTCACCGAGCATTTCTGCAAACTTAGCTGCATGCTCTGCCTCTTCCCATGCTGCCTTCTCCCAGTAGAGACCGATTTCGGGATAGCCCTCACGGTGAGCAACTCTGGACATAGCAAGGTACATACCAACCTCGGTGCACTCGCCCTCGAAGTTAGCACGAAGACCGTCAATGATCTCCTGAGGAACGCCGTCGATGATGCCTACCTCATGCTCGCAAGCCCATACCATTTCACCGTTCTCTACTACTTCTTCGAATTTATCAGGACCGGCCTTACAGAGGGGGCATGCTTCGGGAAGAGCACCTTCTACGATCTGTCCGCAAACTTTACACTTAAATTTCATAATTATTTCTCCTTTATGTAAGTAAATTTAACATCTCTGTTACGGTCTTATGATAACATATTTATAATCATTTTTCAAGTAGTTTTTGATGGAAACTCCACCATCACTTAACATTTTGTTAAAATAAACAAATTTGTTATTGACAATCGTTGTCATTTGTGATATAATTTGTGCATATTAATTAACATCGTGATAAAAAAACACAGAAAGAATCAAAAAATGGGACTTAATTACAACATTATCCGCTTAAATGAAGTTGATTCAACTAACATTTATGCAAAAAACAAAGCAAAAAACAACGCACCCGAGGGTACGGTTATCGTAGCCGATCATCAGAGCGGAGGTTACGGAAGAATGGGACGTCATTTTTTCTCCCCCGATAAGACAGGGCTCTATTTCAGTATAATTCTTCGTCCCGATATTCCTGCACGAGATGCACTTCTTATTACAACTGCGGCGGCGGTGGCTGTGTCGGAGGCGATCGATTCCTTCAATGTGACAAGGTCACAGATAAAATGGGTCAACGACATATATAATGAAGATAACAAAAAGCTTTGCGGCATCCTCTGTGAGGCAGCACTTGTGGGAGAAAGACTCGGTTATGCCGTTTTAGGCATCGGTATAAATCTGAAGATGCCTGATAGTGGATTTGATGATGAAATCAAGGATATTGCAGGTGCAGTATTTTCAGATTATAAAGAAGAATACAAGGAAATGCTTCTTTCCGAAATACTCAAACGCTTTGATTTCTATTATTCCGACCTTCAAAGCAGAAAATTCTACAATATATATTACAGCAAATGCTTTATAATAGGAAAAGAGGTCGATTATATACACAACAATAAGGTAACACCCTGTACCGTTATTGATCTCGACCGTGATTTCAGATTGATAGTTCAAACTAAAAATAAGACGATACTTGCTCTCGATTCGGGCGAGGTTTCTGTAAAAATAAGGAGTTAATATGCAGTATTTTATCACTTTTATCGAAGGAATTATAACCTTTATATCCCCCTGCCTTCTTCCCATGCTTCCTATATATCTCGTATACTTTGCAGGCGGTGATAAACAGCCTACAAAGAAAAAGACCTTTATGAATGCCTTTGGCTTTATAATCGGTTTTTCTATATTATTTGTCCTTTTGGGTGCATTGGCAGGAACGCTCGGCAAATATCTTACTGTCCATAAAAATATATTCAACATAGTATGCGGCGCATTACTTATTCTTTTCGGTATAAACTATACAGGGTTTATAAAAATCCCTTTCTTAAACCATGCCTCGCAGTCAAAGGGAGAATTTAAGCCGAGTGGTTTCTTTTCTTCTATAGTATTTGGCCTGATATTCGCCTTCGGCTACTCACCCTGCGTCGGAGCACATCTTTCCTCCGCGCTTGTTCTGGCGGCGGATTCACAGACCGTAGCAGAGGGCAGCCTTCTGCTTCTGCTCTTCTCTCTGGGATTGGGACTTCCCTTTCTTATCTGCGCAGTACTTATAGATAACCTTAAGGGTACACTCAATTTCATAAAAAAACATTACAATATCATCAACCCGATATGCGGAATACTTTTGATTATAATCGGTATACTTATGGCAACGGGACTTCTGTCCCGCATACTGCAGAGCTTTTCGGGTATGATGCTCTGAGAAAAAAGAGGTAACACCTATGAAAAAAACACTTTTACTTGTGGCTGTGCTGGCGATACTGCTTGCAGGTGCATTTATAATATATAACGGGACACAAAAATCAATGGATCAGCTTGAAAAACGTGATAAGATAGACCTTGATAACAAGAAGGAAAACGTAGCAATTAAGCCCTCGTCCGATAAAGAAACTGCTATACCTGAACAAAGCGCACCTCTTTCGCCCGGCAACTCCGACAACACAGATAAGCAAGATTCCGAAAAGGGCGACTATGAAAACTTCTACGTATATGACAATGAAGACAACAAGATATATCTCTCATCCCTTGTCAATACAGGCAAGCCGGTTATAATCAACTATTGGACCACATGGTGCGGTTACTGTAAAATGGAGATGCCCGATTTCAATGAGGCATATCACCAATACAAGGATAAGGTTGAGTTCATGATGATTAATATATGTGGCGGCGGAAACGACAATATCGATTCCGCAAAAGCTTATATCGAGGAAGAGGGCTACGATTTTCCCGTTTATTATGACAGCGATCTCAATGCTCTCTCCACATACTATACTGACGGCTTTCCTACTACCATCGTTATAGATTCAAACGGTAACGTGGTGTATGCAAAATCGGGAGCACTGTCAAAAGCGGGACTTGAAAGTATAATAGATCAGATAATATGAAAGAGCAGGATATTTTTTCCTGCTCTTTTTAAGATCACAATTTATTCGGTTCTGAGAGCCACGACGGGATCCTTTTTAGCCGCAGATCTTGAGGGAATAATACCCGAGATAAGGGTAAGGAATACGCTTATAGCGATAAGAATAAGTGCTGCGGGGAAAGGAAGTATAGCTCTAAGATTGGGTATATCGGTAAGCGCATAGAGAATAGCATTTATCGGTATACACAAGACATAGGTTACGACAACGCCCAAGAGACCCGCCGTAAAGCCGACTATCATCGTCTCCGCATTGAACATTCTCGACACATTTCGCTTAGATGCACCGATTGCACGGAGTATACCGATCTCCTTGGTTCTCTCCTGTACCGAAATAAGCGTTATAACACCGATCATGATTGATGAAACGATAAGTGAGATAGAAACGAATGCTATAAGAACGTATGTTATAGCGTTAATGATGGTTGTAACAGAGGAAAGCATTATACCGATATAGTCGGTATAGTTGATCTGCTTCTCTTCATCAACCTTAGAATTATATTTTTCAATAGCCGCTGTTATAACATCTTTATCCTCAAAAGACTTAGCGTATATATTGATTGCAGAAGGCTTATCAAGATCTACATAACCCATAGCAAGAAGATTCTCGTCATAGGACTTATCGGAGAAGGTGATAACCTTATCAAAGAACTCCGCATACTGCTCCTCGGTATAAGATGCAATCATTGCATCAAAGCCCATGAGCATGCCCATCTTATCCTCTTCACTCATCTGAGCGAGCATTCCTGCGGCTGCACTTGAAACACCTTGCATGCTGAGGTCCTCGATATAAACCATAAGCTCATCCTTGGTAAGCTTATCAACGGTGTCCATCAAATCTTCCTCGCTCATACCGAACTGTGCAAGCATGGAAGCGTACTTTGTCATTACATTATTGACAAGCTCATCCTTTGAAAGCTGCTTATAACCTTCAAGCTCCGCTATCATTCCGTTATATGCATTTATCGAGCAGAGAAGCTCAAGCTTCTTTTGGTCATTATCCTTGATATGATCTATATAATCAATAAACGCCTTTGAAGCGGACTTCACGTTCTCGTCATCAAATTTCTTTTCAAAGGGTAAACCTGTAACCACATCGTAATCGGGGCTTTCCTGCTGTGCCTTGATAACCTCAGCGCCCTCAGCCTTGGTAATAAGATATCTTGTAAGGTCAGAGGTATAGCATATACCTCCTGTAAGCATAGGAGCCGCTACATCATCCTTGGGTCTGATAATACCGGTTACCTTGAGGGGCAGACCGTTATCATAGAGTTCCTTTAAGATAAGCTGACTGTCGCTGTCACGCATATCCTTATAGAGACCGCTTTCAGTGTCAAGCTTGTAACAATCTGCATTAAGAACGGCACGGTAATCACGAGAGCAGATATCCTTATAGCTCCATTTTTCACCGTCAAACTTAACCGTTTTACCGCCGAAGGTGGATTCAAAAAGATCCTTCATTTCGCTCTCATTAAGAAGACCGAGAGCATAGAGTGTCATATCGTTGATTTCATTGTTTTCATCAACAACGACCACTACCTCGTTATAGTCCTTAGGCCAATTACCGTAAATTACGTCGTACTGCTCGGTAAGAAGCTTATTTACAGGACCGCCGTCATTTGCGGGCAGAAGCTCCTGCCAGAGACCTGCCGACATCATGCTTCCCATACCCATCATAGACATGTTCTGAGAGGACTCCATAGAGGACATCATTCCCTGCTTAAGCTCTGCGGGAACGTACTTACTCATAAGATCGATAAGGAGGTCATTTGTATCAGCGGGGATAATTACCTCACGGTCCTTGTCGCCCGTATCATCTGTAGAAGTACCGAATATCTGAAGATCGAGATTATATGAATACTGAACTCCGTTGATTGCCTGACCTAACTCGGAATCGGGATCATTCATAGCTTTTCTGATATAGTTATCAAAGGATTTAAGGTCGTTTTCCTTAACGTCATTCATTGTATTTACGAATGCATTAATGATATTTGACACCGAAGCCTTACGATATACAGCGTCATTGGGATGATCGGAGGTCTCGGAGGTAGCGTTCATAAAATTCTTGATAAGATCGGACATATCAACGCTATGAGACTGCAGGGTCAGGGGATATGCGGAAAGTGCCTCCTCCTGAACAGCATCGATATAGGTCGTTGTACCCTGAGATACTGCAAGTATAAGAGCAATACCTATAATACCGATAGAACCTGCAAATGCCGTGAGTGTAGTTCTTCCCTTCTTGGTGAAGAGATTCTTTAAAGAAAGCATAAAGGATGTCGCAAAGGACATAGAAGGCTTCTTTTCCTTCTTTTTGCTCTTTCTTTCCTCGATAGCCTTATTATCCTCATCGGTCAAAACAGATATCTCGTCCGCAGACAGAGGATTTGAGTCATCAATTATATTACCGTCGAGCATGCGGATTATTCTGGAGGAATATTCATGCGCAAGCTCGGGATTGTGGGTTACCATAATTATAAGGCGTTCCTTGGATATCTCCTTTAAGATCTCCATTACCTGAACGCTGGTCTCGGTATCAAGAGCACCGGTAGGCTCATCTGCTAAGATAATATCGGGATCGTTTACAAGTGCACGGGCAATTGCGACTCTCTGCATCTGTCCGCCCGACATTTGATTAGGTCTCTTCTTTAACTGATCACCCAGTCCTACCTTTTCAAGAGCTTCCTTTGCCCTTCTTCTACGCTCAGCCTTAGGTACACCGGATAAGCTGAGTGCGATCTCAACGTTTGCCAACACCGTCTGGTGAGGGATAAGATTATAGCTTTGGAACACAAATCCGATCTTATGATTACGGTAGCTGTCCCAATCTCTGTCCTTATACTGCTTTGTAGATACACCGTCAATTACAAGATCACCCTCGGTATATTGGTCAAGGCCTCCAATGATGTTAAGCAGGGTGGTTTTACCGCAACCGGACTGTCCGAGTATAGAAACAAATTCGTTCTTTCTGAAACGAAGATCAATTCCCTTCAGAGCTTCGACAGTCTCGCCGCCGGTTTCATAGTTTTTGATTATGCCTTTTAATTCGAGCATTATTTCGCCTTTCTATTTGTATAAAATTTCCATTTACCTTCAACTATATATTATATCAGAATATTTTTACATATTCAATAAATCTATATGAATAATTATATATCGCAAAATAAAATTAAAATCAACAAAGGTAAGTTTTAACCAAATTTTAATCCTTTGTATTTCTGTCGTATATGACCATACCTATTACTGCAAACACAAGCTGTGTTCCGTGGGTAAAGAGAACTCCGTAAGAGCCTGAGAGAACATCATAGAGACACCAGAGTCCCATATTTACAAGTGTCCAGAAACGGTACCTTGAACCAACCTTCTGCCCGATACATAAAATAAATGTAAGTGAAGCTATTATAGCTAATAAACATAAGTAATTAAATCCGCCGATCACAAGATTAAATACGACAAACGCTACGGCATAAATAGCAATAAGCCACCTTGGAAGGGGCTTGTTCTTTGCATCAAAGAAATAGTTTATGATAGTTTGTGCCGCACCGATATAGCAGGATATTGCACCATTTATACCGTTACCTGCAAGAAGATAGCTTGTAGCTACCAGCATACTTCCCGAAAAAACGAAGAGAAGTATCGTCTTCATGTTCTTCCCCTTTATAAGGGATGCTATTATCATCGACAAAAGACCGCCGATACTAAAAACATACGAAAGCAGTTCCATAAATTCTCCTGATATTTAAAATTTAACAGTAGAATTGTAACACATTTAATTTATATAATCAAGAGACCATTCCCCAAACTTTCAGTCGAAAAAGTACGATTTGTTAGTAAATATGTCAACACGGAAATTATTTTAATAAAGTGTTATATTTTTTCAAAATAAGTGTATATAAATTTGGTATATATTGATATATTTCTATTGACATTCTATTAATAATAGTGTAAAATAACTAATGATATGTGATTATCACAAAATATTTACAAGGAGGAAATCATGTCAAAGGTTTCAAGAATCACATCATTACTGTTAACGGTAGTAATGCTTCTCAGCTTATGTCCCCTTCAGATTCCCGTATCGGCAGCTGAACAATGCACTATCTACTTCGAC
>SVTI01000025.1 GCA_015063855.1 Oscillospiraceae bacterium | reverse complement strand
AATGTGGCTTTACGTTCTCCTCATCCGTCATTTAAAATAATTACCAAACGAGTTTAGTAATTATTTCAAATGACACCTTCCCCGCTGGGGAAGGCAACACATATAGTGCGAACACACCGATAAACTACAATTTGAAATTAGGTTTATTTCGGGCATTGAATTAACGATACTTGCAAACTTCATACCCGAAGAGCAGGGTGAAGGGCAAAGCCTTGCCAAGCCCGAAGCATATGGGTGAAGGGCAAAGCCCTTCAAACTGTAATTTATCGCTTACTTCACTTCGGGCACAAAACATAAGATTTTCTCAAACTTCATACTCGAAGAGCAGGGTACAGGGTGAAACCCTGTTCAGATCAATTTTTAGGGAAGGGGATATCGACGGGAGGAAGATCGTCATTATTATCCGAAGAATCATCGGATTTTTCATCTTTTGTTTCTCCCGATTTTTCCGCTTCCTTACGGCGAAGCTCTTCTTCTTCCTTGGCACGCTTTTCATTTTCTTCGCGGCGTTTTGCGGCACGTTCTTCTTCGATGGCAACCAGCATTTCCTCGGTAGGCTCAGCCTCCTTCATAGCGGTTTCGAACTGCTTGTCGTCCATAGTTTCGTGCTTACAGAGATATTCTGCGATGAAATGCATCTTATCTATATTTTCGCGAAGGAGCTTTTCAGCCTTTTCGTAAGCTTCATGGATAATAGCGTGGATCTCTTCATCTATCTGTGTAGCGATGGATTCGGAGTAATCTCTCGAATTTGAGAAATCACGTCCGAGGAATACCTCGTCACGGCTTCCGCCTGAGCCGAATACTATCGGACCGAGCTTATCGGACATACCGAGCTTGGTGACCATATTTTTTGCGATCTTGGTAGCGCGCTCGATATCGTTGGAGGCACCGCCCGAGATATCGTCGAAGATGATCTTCTCTGCCACACGACCACCGAGAAGCATGGTGATCTCGTCCTTCATGCCGTTCTTATAAACGCTGTACTTATCCTCGGTGGGAGGAGTAAGGGTATAACCCAATGCTCTGCCGCTGGGAATAACAGAGATCTGAGTAACAGGGTCAACAGAGGGGAGAAGATATGCAAGGATAGCATGACCTGCCTCGTGATAAGCGGTCTTGCGCTTTTCCTCGGGCTTTATCTTCATAGACTTCTTCTGAGGACCTACCATTATCTTAAGTGTGGCTTCCTCGATATCATCCATACCGATAAGAACCTTGTTCTTTCTTGCGGCGAGGAGTGCGGATTCGTTCAAGAGGTTAGCAAGGTCTGCACCTGTAAATCCGGGTGTAGCCTGAGCCACTTTCTCAAAATCAACGTCAGCGCTGAACTGCTTGTTTCTCGCATGGACCTCAAGGATCTCCTTACGGCCCTTAAGATCGGGATAGCCTACGGTTATCTGTCTGTCAAAACGACCGGGACGAAGGAGCGCGGGGTCAAGGATATCGGGACGGTTGGTAGCGGCTAAAACTATAACGCCGTCATGGGTTCCGAAGCCGTCCATTTCAACTAAAAGCTGATTTAAGGTCTGTTCTCTTTCATCATGTCCGCCGCCTAAGCCCGCACCTCTGTGTCTTCCCACAGCATCGATCTCGTCGATGAATATAATGCTGGCAGGGCTCTTTCTTGCAGTTTCAAAAAGATCTCGTACACGGCTCGCACCGACACCGACATACATTTCTACGAAGTCGGAGCCGGAGATCGAGTAGAAGGGCACGCCCGCCTCACCTGCAACAGCCTTGGCAAGAAGAGTTTTACCTGTACCGGGAGGGCCTACAAGGAGGGCACCGTGAGGGATCTTTGCGCCTATCTTGGTGAACTTCTTGGGATCGCGGAGGAAGTCTACGAATTCCTTCATTTCCTCCTTTTCCTCGTCAGCACCCGCTACGTCCTTAAAATATACCTTATTTTTATCGTCGGAGGCTAATTTAGCCTTAGCTCTGCCGAAGGCATTTATCTTGCCACCCTTACCGTTTGCCTGACGTGTCATGAATATCCAGAAGGCCACGAAGAGTCCTATCATCAGAACATAGGGGAGTATGCTTACCCACCAGGGAATATTGGTAGGCTCGGCATAGTTATAATTTTTGATTATTCCGTCCTCGCGCTGCTGCTCTATGGTCTCGGAGAGATCCTTATGGAAGAGCTCTAAGGAGCGGAGTCTGTAGCTGTAGGATTTGTTACCGTCCTTGGAATTGGTCTGGATGGTTATATTATTTGTTTCATCTATTTCAAAGCTCTTGACCTTTTCTTCCTTGAAAAGCTCAACCATCTTACTGTACGTCAGCTTATCCGAGCTTCCTGTACCAAGGAGCTGACCTACAGAAAAGAGTATTACCGCAATGAGCAGTATATAGAATATCAGCGTTTTTGTATTACCCTTTTTTTTCATTTATAAATCTCCGTAAATAATATCTTATAATATAGTATGCAGAAAAAATAAAATTAAATTACTTTGTATATACATTGGGCTTAAGAATACCGACGTAGGGCAGAGCGCGGTACTGCTCGGCATAATCAAGACCGTAGCCTACCACAAACTCATCGGGGATGGTAAATCCGCAGTAGTCGGGAGTGAACTCTACCTCTCGTCTTTCGGGCTTGTCAAGAAGTGTGCAGGTACGTACAGAGTGTGCACCCTTAAGTGTCAGATAGTTTACAAGGTAGGAAAGTGTTCTTCCGCTGTCGATGATATCCTCAATAATAAGGATATCGGTATCGGGAAGGTCTTTTCTCAGAAGGTCAAGAATAATGTTTACGCTTCCGCTGGTCTTGGTGCTTGCACCGTAGGAGGATACCTTCATAAAATCGATCTCAACGGGAATCGTTATATGCTTCATTAAATCGCCCATGAATACTACAGAGCCCTTGAGGATACAAAGAAGGAGAAGCTTCTTTGTGCTGTTGGCATAATCACGGTCTATCTCTGCAGAGATCCTCTTTACTGTTTCTTCGATTTCCGCTTCACTTACAAGTATGCGTTCAATATCATTGTTCAATATCATTTTTTTCCCCCGAATATCCTATATATAGGATATTTTCTTCATTTTTGTTTATTTTAACAGAGTCACGGGGCATAAATCCCGGTATCCAAACTATACCTTCCTTATCGCAGATAACAGGCAGTCTGTTTCTCTGTGTTACCGTCAGTTTTTTTGAATTATAGAGCTTTTTTAAGCTTCTTGTCATACCGCCGCATCTGTAGCTGTCTCCGTCAAGCCTTGAACGGGCAGTTATTTCTCCCGATATATTATCCTTAGAGAGCTTGGTATGTGCAGTGATGCTTACAGATTCACAGACAGCCTTCCATTGCTCTGAATCCTCTGCAATATATATATTTCCGTAATATCCGAGGCTGTTTTTACCTTTTTTAAGTATCACGGGATCAAGGCTGTCTTCCTTTTTATCTCTGATAAAATACAACCTCTGTCTGTCACATACCGCCGTTATACCTGCACCCATATCGACCCTTTTATACTCATTTCCCATAGAAAGAGCCGAAATGAGCTGATCCACGCTCTTGCTGTTAGGAATATATGAAAGCTCGTCACAGCGAAGATATATGAATCTTGTCAAAAGGGCGGGATGAAGAGAAATCAGCTCACCTCTTGATATATCGGAAGGTATATCCCTTGCCATTGTGTCAAGAAGCTCATTATCCCTTCTTGCATGGGAAGAAAAGCGTGTAAACGCGGAGCACAGCTCCGGGTTTATCCTCTTCAGAAGAGGTGCTATCTCATGTCTTATAAAATTTCTTGTATAGTCTGTATCCGAATTTGTGGAGTCTGTTACGTATTCGAGAGAATTTTCCTTACAGTATGCAAGTATCTCGTCTCTGGAGCACTCGATCAAGGGACGTATATATCTGTCTCTTACCGGAGGAATACCTCCTGCACCCTTGATACCGCTTCCCCTTGAGATATTGAAGAGGACGGTCTCAATATTGTCATCGGCATGATGTGCTGTCGCAGCTTTGGCAATGCCCTGCTTTTCCATAAGCATTTCTATCTCGGCATAACGCATTTTTCTTGCCGTTTCCTCAAGCCCTTCACCGCGCTTTTTTGCCTCTGCGGGAACGTCTATATGCACCGCACAGAAGGGTATCGAGTTTTTTTCGCAGAAATCTCGGCAGAAATCCTCATCGCCGTCCGCCTCGTCGCCTCTGATGCCGTGGTTTACGTGGATGGCAGAGGGTCTAAGTCCCTTTTTATTAAGATAATGAAGTAATGCGACAGAGTCCGCTCCTCCCGAGAAAGCAACGACGATCTTATCCTCTTTTTCGAGCATATTATAATGCTCCAGTGCAAAATCGACCTTAAGAGAAAACATCAGACGGGCGGAGCCTCCATATCGGTAAGAGTGGTAAACTTGGTAAACTTACCTATCCAGCCTACATCTACCTCGCCTACACCGCCATGACGGTTTTTTGCTATAATAACCTTTGCGGTATTGGCATTCTTCTCCTTATCATAGTATTCCTCACGGTAGAGGAACATAACTATATCCGCATCCTGCTCGATCGCACCCGAGTCACGAAGGTCGGAGAGCATCGGCTTCTTATCGGTACGGCCCTCGGGACCTCTGGAGAGCTGGGAAAGGCATATAACGGGAACGTTAAATTCCTTAGCCATTATTTTAAGATTACGGGATATATCCGCGACCTCGTTTACCTTGTTATCTATCTTTCTGTCAGAGCTCATGAGCTGGAGATAGTCGATGATTATCATGCCTATCTTGTCCTTTTCACGGCGCAGCTTTGCCTTCATACCCGTAATGGTCGTACCTGTCGTATCGTCTACGAGGATATTGAGATCTGCAAGTATCGATGCAGTCGAGGCTAATTTTGCCCATTCCTCGTTTGTAAGCTGTCCCGAACGAAGGCTGGTGGAGTCTACCATTGCTTCACTGGCAAGCACACGCTGTACCAGCTGCTCGTTTGACATTTCCAGCGAGAAAACGCATACCGATTTGTCGCTTCCCTCTTTGCGGAAGCGCTGTGCCGCCATGGTAGCGATATTAAGGGCAAAGGAGGTCTTACCCATACCGGGTCGTGCTCCTATAAGTACCATATCGCTCTTACCCATGCCGACAAGGAGCTTGTCTACTCCCGAGAAGCCTGTGGGAACGGTCATAGCACCCACACCCTCGGTCGAAACAAGCTTTATCTGACCGATGGTATTTACCAGTATGTCCTTTATATGTGCGAAGGAACGCTGTGTATTATCCTGTGCCAGTGAGAATATACGCTGCTCTGCATCTCCGATTATTATGCTTGCATCGTCATGAGCGGAGAATGCGTTGTCGGTTATCTCCTTACACTGCGTGATGAGTGCGCGGAGCTTGGATTTATCTCTTACTATCTTGGCATATTCTTTTATATTTTCAGCACTTGGGACTATATCGGCGATAAGGCGCACGTATTGCTTGCTCTTCTCCTCGTCATACACACCCTGCTTTACCAGAACGTCGATAAGGGTGATGGGGTCGATAGAGCTGTTTGAGAGAAAGAGCGACTGCATAGCAGCATAGATCTGTCTGTGTTCCTCAAGATAGAAATCACTTGCAGAGAGATACTGAGGCAGAGAGGTGAAGGAATCGGGATCTATAAGGATAGAGCCCAGCACCGACTGCTCTGCTTCAAGGGAAAACGGCATTCGTCTGCCGAATTCATCTACTAATTCAGGCATTTTTTTGCTTCCTTCCGAATTATTTGTCAGAAACCACTACCGTAACGGTACCGGTAATTCCGGAGTAGAGCTTAGCCTCTGCCTTATAGGTACCGTAGGATTTGATAGCTTCATTTAAGGTAAGCTTTCTCTTATCTACCTCGATTCCGTACTGCTTTTTAAGCTCTTCGCTTATATCCTTTGTTGTAACAGAGCCGTAGAGTCTTCCGTCAGCACCTGCGGTGCAGACGATTTTCACCTTTACCTCTTCAAGCTTTGCGGCTGTGTCCTTGGCGTTCTGTGTTTCAACGTCGATCTTATGCTTCTGAGATGCCTCGCGGTTCTTAATTTCATTTAATGCCTTGGCATCTGCTTCTATAGCCAATCCCTTGGGGAAAAGGAAGTTGCGCGCATATCCGTCGGATACGTTGATCACCTGTCCTGCCTTGCCCTGGGATTTTACGTCTTTTGTAAGTACTACCTTCATATTTATAAACCTTCTTTCTAACTAATGGTATAAAACGAATTTTATCAATTATTTTTATTTTCTTCAAGATAGCTGTCTATTGCTTTACGCAGCTTTGTCATAGCCTGAATGGGAGTTACACCCACCATTCTCGTTGCTGCCGCATCAAAGTGACCGCCTCCGTCCAGCTTTTCAAGGATGAGCTGAACGTTTATCTTGCCGTTGCTTCGTGCGGAGATGTGGATAGAGTCGTCGTTCTGACAGATAACGAAGGACGCGTCTATTCCCTCTACCGAGAGAAGCTTGTCGGCAGCCTTAGCCGCAGAGATCCTCGACTGAGCCGTGGTCTTGACTCTGTCGCTGTTCTGGGTAATGGCTATTCTGCTCTTGTATATAATTACGTTGCTTTCAAAGTCAGCCTCGCTTACAAGATCGGGAAGATCTGTACGGAACAGCTCGGATACGCTGACGGGGTTAGCACCCTCGTTACGCAGATACAGAGCTGCAGAAAAGGTTCTGGAGCCTGTATTCTTGGTAAACTGCTTGGTATCAAGAGCTATACCCGAGAGCATAAGCTCTGCCTCCTCCTTGGAGAGAAGACCGGGAGCAAGGGTATATTCGAGTATCTCTGCCACAAGCTCGCTGGTAGAGGATGCTGCAGGCTCGATATAGGTAAGCTTGGTCTCGTAATCAAACTGTGCAGCCTTACGGTGATGGTCGATAAAGACTATTCTGTGGGCGTTGGCACAGAGATCGGGAGCCTCAAACTGAGTGGGATTATTTACGTCGACCACTATGAGAAGAGTATCGCTTCGCAGAAGCTCCTGAGCCTCGGCAAAGTCTACGAAGACCTTGCGCTTTGAATACTCGGGAAGATTCTTTACCCTGTCATAGCACTTTATAAATTCCGGAGAGGTAAGGTTTGTTACAATATTGGCTCTGGTACCGCAGAACTCCGCAAGCTTTGCTACACCTACAGCCGAGCCGATAGCGTCAAAGTCGGGGAAGCGGTGAGGCATAATGATAACGTTTTCGCTCTCCGAGATAAGGTGAGTCAGCTCTTCGGCTATAACTCTTGCCTTAACCTTTGTACGCTTCTGAGCCACCTGTACCTTACCGCCGTAGAAGTCCATACCACCGTCCTGCATGAGGGCTACCTGGTCGCCGCCTCGCTGAAGTGCTGTGTCAAGAGCGCTTCGGCTTGCTTTTTCCTTCTCCTCAAGGGAGCCTTCCATGTTGGCGATACCCACCGATACGGTAACGGGAAGGTTACTCTCACCGACACGGACGTTGCGTATTCTGTCGAGTATGTCAAACTTGGAGGCGATAAGCTGCTCTAAGTGCTTTGCCTGAAATATCATTAAGAATTTATCTCGCTCATATTCGCGGAAGATGGCATTCATCGAAACCGCCCATTCGCGGATAAGTCCCTCTACCTCTGCCGCAGCGGAACGGTAGCTCTCCTGAGCGTACTGCATAAGCTCCTCAAGGTTGTCGATAACGATGAAGGCAACCAAAGGATTTTCCTTCCTGATTCGGCTGCTTGCCTTTTCAAGATCTGTGCAGTCATTCCATACGGTAAGGGTCATGGTCTTGTCCTCATAGGGAAGACGGTAGGGCTTGACGTTATAATAACGGTCAAAGGCGGTAAGAACCGCACCCTTTTCCTTCTTGTTGTCGTAGAGCATTTCTGCCTTTATGGGGGCAAAATCGGAAAATGATTTTCCGTAGAGGCTTCCCCTTGTATCCGCCAGATCCTCAAAACGCTTATTGAACCATATTATTTTGTCATTTTCATCGACCAGAACGACGGGCATATAGATACCGTTAAGCAGATTGAGAGTCATATTGCTCTCAAGATTTGTGATGCTGTCATCGATTGCCGACGTACCGTTTCTCATTTCAGATATCTTACGGTATATGATAAGAGCACAGGGTGCTACAGCACAGAATCCAAGAATGGCAATGATGCCCGCTACCCAGGGGTTAGCCTCCCCCAGTCCCACTGCTAACGTATATATGGCTATTACAGATATTGCGGTTATTGATATGACCAGAAGTGCCTTTGAGGTATAGGCCTTCGTGGCTCTGTTATGCTTTCCCACGGTTATCTCCTTGTTACATAATTATACATTATCCATTATATCACAAATAAATTATTTTGTAAACATTAATTTTAGATATTGTCTAATTTAAAATAACAATGTATAATATATATAATTAATAAATATAAATTTATCATCAATTAAGAGGTGTATAATGAACTTTGATTTCGCCATAATGCCCGAGACCTATAAGCTGACCGTAGGGACTTTAAATAATTTTGCTCCCTATATGATAAAGGACTATGCAAAAAGCATATCCCTTATCTCTGCAGGTAACTCAACTGCGGCATTCCAGATTCTTGTGACCGCAGACGAGCGATATACTCTGAATCTGGGTAACGCTCCCTATTTTGCACAGAAGCACCGTCCCACAGTCAGAGCGGAGGTAAAATGTGATTTTGAGGTAAGCCTTAATCACCAGAGCCTTCTTTGCGATGATGACAGATGTATGAAGGCGGATATTCTTACCGCCGACCCCATAAAGGAGCTCGAGGACGGCTCAGCACATGCCCTCTACGCCGAGATAAGAGTACCCAAGGGTACCAAGGCAGGTAAATACCCCATAAGTCTCAGATTCTATGAGAGCGAGATGTTTTCCGAGGAGAGACTTATAGCACAGACCGAAATAGAGCTTGAGGTGTTTGCTTACGATATGCCGGATATGAAGGATTCCCCCTTCTTTCTCGATCTCTGGCAGCATAACTGTAACATTGCCCGAAAGCACGGCTGTGAACCCTTTTCCGACAGACATTTTGAGGTTATGGACAAGTATCTTGCTACCATGGCGGCATTGGGACAGAAGACGGTAACTCTTATCCTTTCCGATACCCCCTGGAGCGGTCAGTGGTGTCACCTTGAGACCAGAAACGAAGCAAATCTCTACGAATATTCGATAGTTAAGATATATAGAGAGAAGGACGGGTGCTTTTACTACGATTTCTCTGCTGCACAGAGATATATAGATCTCTGTGCCAAGCATAATATCTACGGTGAGATATCCCTCTACGGTCTTGTAAACGTATGGTGTGATTATCTCGGAGGCTTCGATTCGATCACTCCCGACCATCCCGACGGACTTAAGCTCCGTTATTACGACAGGGCAGAGGGTGTTTACAGATATATTACAAGAGGTGAGGATGTCGACGCTTATATCAAAGCTGTTCACGATTACTTTGTTGAGACAGAGCAGATAGATCGCGTAAGAGTAGTGGCAGACGAGCCTGCAGATACCGCGGCATACAGAAGAATAACCGATCATATCAAGAGTATTGCCCCGAAATTCGTATTTAAGGCGGCTATCAATCACAGTGAGTTCATTCCCGAGTTTGCGGATACGGTAGGGGACTACGTTCCGAGCCTTCTTTCTCTGTCAAGCGAGTTCGATAAGATACTTGAGTATAAGCAGAGCATGAAGGATTCGAGATTCACATGGTATGTATGTAATAATCCTCATCATCCGAATATCATGCTTTGTAACGATCTCTGCGAGGGACTTCTTATCGGAGTGCTGACCTCCTATCTTGAGATGGACGGATTCTTACGCTGGAACTATACCGTATGGACAGACCATCCTAAGGAGGATATCCGTTATTTCGGCTGGCCTGCGGGAGATCTCTGCTTCGTTTATCCCGGAGAGGACTCAAATCCCCTTCTTTCCCTTCGTTATAAGACACTTTACAGAGCCATCGAGATATGTATACTCTTAAACGAGTATAAAAAGAAAAAAGATGCCAAGCCCCTTTACGATAGGGTGATCTTTACAAAGGACGTAAGAGAATTCTTCTCGGATAACGAGATAATCGCAAGGGATAAGCTCTGTTCGGTAGATTACAGCGACTACGAGTATATCAGACGCACCTGCCTTGAAGAATTGGGCATATAAATTTCAAAAAGTACCGCTTGGCGTATAGAATTCCGCTTGTTTCTGTGGTGCAACTATACATTAAAAAAGACCGAAGATCAGCTCTTCGGTCTTTTTTTAATATATAGGAAATTACTTCATTTCGTGTGAGTTGTTCGCACTTCAGAAATGGGCGAAATTCGGTGCGCCCGGCTGCGCTTTTTTACTTTATAGGAAATTGCGTTACTTCGGGCACTTGAAGAAGCAGAATTATGCCCGATTCATGCCCGATCATCGGCGTCCGCTTTTTTAATATATAGTAAATTGCTCCGTTTCGGGCATTGAAGTTAGAGGTTTTGACGTAGTTCATGCCCGATCATCGGTGCGCCCGGTGGCGCTTTTTTCTCAGCTGAAAGCTCTCGGGTAAAAGCTCATCTAAGGTTTTGACTATGATCTCATTTTCGGATGCGGTTATTATCTCAAAATCCTTATCACAGAACTCAGCCATGACCTGACGGCAGACACCGCAGGGCATACAAGCGTCCTTAATCTCTGCGTTTTTTCCTCCTACGATTGCAATCGCCTTAAATTCCTTCTCGCCATCGCTTACTGCCTTAAAAAACGCTGTTCTCTCGGCACAGTTAGTAGCGGAAAAAGAGGAATTTTCAATATTCGTGCCTGTGTATACCTTACCGCTCTTAGTCAAAAGAGCCGCACCTACCTTAAAGGAGGAATAGGGTGAATAGGAATGCACCATGGCTTGTCTTGCTTTCTCTAATAAAAGCTCTTTATCTATCATAATATCAGCTCCTTAAAGCCCTCTGCATCGATGGTACTTTCGCATCCGAAGATCTCGCATACCGTTTTTGCGATCTCGTTAAAGCCTCTGCGGGCACCGAGATCTACGGGTCTTACGTCCTTACCGTAAACAAGCAGGGGCACGTCCTCTCTTGAATGATCGGTCGACTCTGTAGAGGGATCACACCCGTGGTCGGCTGTAATGATAAGGATATCACTATCCCTCATTCCCTCTATAAATCCGCCTAACCAGCTGTCAAATTCAGAAATCCCTTTGGCATATCCCGACACGTCGTTTCTGTGTCCCCAAAGAGAATCAAAATCGACCAAATTTATAAAACAAAGTCCGCAGAAATCCTTCTTCTGATATTCGGATATCTTATTCATACCGTCATTATTAGAGGAAATATGATTTGCCTCGGAGATTCCTCTGCCGAGAAAAATATCATTTATCTTACCTACAGTCGGAGTATCAAAGCCATTTTTGCTGAGTATATCGAGCATAGTTTCCTCGGGTGGCTCTATCGAAAAATCATGTCGGTTTGAGGTACGTGTATAGTCAGGATGGGTTCCTATATAAGGACGTGCAATAACTCTGCCTACACCGTGCTTACCGCAGAGGATCTTTCTTGCAATACGGCAATATTCATAGAGCTGCTCGGGAGGAACTATATCCTCATGTGCCGCTATCTGGAATACGCTGTCGGCAGACGTGTATACTATAAGATCACCTGTTTTGAGATGCTCCTCACCGTAATCGCGGATTACCTGTGTACCCGAATAGGGCTTATTACAAAGCACACCTCTGCCTGTCTGTCTTGAAAATTCCTCAATTATCTCACTCGGAAAACCCTCGGGATAGGTGGGAAGAGGGTCATTTGATATTATACCCGCGATCTCCCAATGACCTATGGTGGTATCCTTTCCCATTGAACGCTCAGAGAGTCTGCCGTAAGCTCCTATGGGTGTATCTACGGCATCCCCCTTATTTTTATCGATATTAAAAAGACCGAGCCGTCTCAGATTATCTGCACGAAAATCGGGATGGGAGGATATAGCCTCAAGGGTATTGCTCCCCTCATCGCCGAAATGTACTGCATCCACGGCATGACCTATGCCGAAGCTGTCGAGAACTATAAGAAAAACTCTTCTTTTCATTTCGGAATATTTCTCCTTTAATATGAGCCCATATCGGGATCGCTGTCTACTATCTTGACTATTCTTGACGTACCGAGGCGGTGAGCGCCAAGCTCAAGGAATTTCTCGGCATCCTCAATAGAGGAGATACCGCCTGCCGCCTTTATCTTAACGTGAGGAGCAACATTTGCGGCAAAGATCTCTATATCACCGAAGGTCGCACCTGCCTTAGAGAAGCCCGTGGAGGTCTTGATAAAATCGGCACCCGATTCACTTACCACACGGCACATCTCAACCTTTTCCTCATCGGTGAGAAGGCAGGTCTCGATGATAACCTTTAAGATCTTGTCTGGGCAGGCAGCTTTTACCTGCTTTATTTCGTCAAGCACAAAATCATATTTACCGTCCTTCACCCAACCGATATTTATAACCATATCGATCTCGTCAGCACCGTCGTGTACAGCGTAGACTGTCTCAAACACCTTTGTTGCGGTGGTGGAATAGCCTGTGGGGAATCCGATAACTGTACAGATATTAAGTCTGTCACCGCAATAATCCTTTGCAAATTTTACATAGGATGCAGGAATACAGGCACTGGCGGTCTTATATTTCATTGCATCATCAAGTATCTTCTTTATCTGAGCCTCTGTAGCATCGGGCGCAAGAAGTGTATGGTCTACTGTTGCTAAAATATCCTTAATATTCATCGTTATTCTCCTTATTCAACCGTAGTGTAAGAGATCTTGAAGCTTCCGTTATTTTCGGCAAATTCTATATTATGAGACGAGGTACCGTCCGTATAAGAAAGCTCACAGATATTCTCCTCCGAATAGTTGATACCGGTTTCGCTATCACTTGTGTCAAGGGTAAGAGTAATATCCTTTTCTACAGGCTTGTAATAGAAATTACCCTCCTTTTCGATAATACAAGCGGGATACTTGCCCTCCTCGAAGTATTTTGTACATTCGGTCTTGAAGGTATCTATAGCCGCATCATCGGTCACAAGATAATAGTTTCCCTCGTATATCACGCTGTCATCGTATGTGAAATCATAGTTATAACAGAGCTGATAGCCTGCGATAAGCTCATCAAGACCGATTATATCATCGACACTTTGAACAAGGGCGTCCTCGGCAATGGGATCAAATTCGGGCATGGGAAGCGACTCCACAAGATTTCCGTCAGGGTCATATATATATGAATCTATCGGAACAAGCTCGTACTCAGGCTCACCCGTTACGGTTTCGGGGATCTCAACGATCGATTCGCTGCCGTTTTCATCTGTTACGATAACGGTCTCGGGAGCTTCATCCTTTTTCTTGTCTTCCTTCTTGCAGGAAGCAAATGAGGTAAGTATAAGTGCCGCACAAAGTGCTGTAAATAAGATTTTTTTCATTATTCCTCTCCTGTATTTTTATTTATCATCATGTAATTCTCTATCAGAGATAAAAATTTTTCGTCTGCTTCTATCACCACCGCAATATTGTCGCCCAATATCTCGCATACAAGACAGTAGGCATTACGCGGATAGATATTATTACAGAAATTGTGTATTCTAAAGGCCTTTTTGTACTTTTTCTTTAACGAATAGTCCTTATTCTTTTTGTCTATATGCCTGATATCCGAAAGGTCAAGCTCTGCCGAAAGGGTGTTTTTATTTCCGACAACCTTTATTACCTTCAGCTTTGAGTGGTTTAACTCATAAACGTAGTGTGTCAGTGAATATCTTGTCATTATCTGTATGGCGATTGCCGCCGATGCCACAGCCAAAAGCTGCATTATCGAGGGAGGGATAATATTTCCCGTTTTTGACGCCCAGATACATACAAAGCAGATAAGAAGCAGAAATATAGGAGCTGCCGTGGGGATCTTATTCTCTTTTGGAGGTCTGTAGGTATGCATAAGAAGACCCTTCCTTTCATAGCTTAATATGGTTGAACATTATTCCCGACCTTGTAAGCTCCATTATACCGTAGCTCGCACGGTCACCGAGGTGGGGAGAGGTAATGCTTCCGGGATTGAAGATATAGAGCGGCTTTCTGTCATCGCTCGGTATATATCTGTTATCTCTCAGGTGAGTATGACCGTAGAGGATGACGTCGCACTCCTCCTCCATACCCTTATAAATAAGGTTTCCCGTGCCTCCCTTGACACCGTATTTGTGTCCGTGGGTCAAAAATATTCTGTAGCCGTCAAGATCGAGCACGGTCTGTGCATCAGGACCCTTGGCAAAGGCATCCTCGCCGTTTCCGTGAACGTAAAAAAATGGAATGTTCGGATATTTTTCTGACAGAAAGAGAAATTCTCTCGTTCCGTCGCCCAAGTGGATGCAGAGATCGATATTACTTTCGTGCTCGGCTATAGCCGCCTTCATTGCTGTGTCTCTGCCGTGAGAATCTGAAAAAATCAAAGCTTTCATGATAGTTATTTGTTAACAGTATGTTGTTCTTTGCATATAATTGTATTAAATACAAAATGTGAGGCGATATATATGGAATTTGATCCTAAGATTCTTGATGAGATAAAAAGCATGGACCAAAGAGAGCTTGCAAAAAAGATAGAGGAGGTATCTGCCCTTCTGGGTATCGACTCCCGTATGGTAAAGCAGATGGTAGGAGATCCCGACAGCATTTCAAAAAGGATTGGTGACTTAAATGAACAGGATATCCGCAGACTCAGTAAAAAAATAGATAAGAAAACTCTCGACAATATCAAAAAGATGGATCAGAGGTAGGAAAAAATGGATACCGCTAATCTTTCCTCCCTTTTATCGGGAGTTATGGGCAATCCCGAGGTAATGGGGAAGCTTCAGGGAATTCTCTCAGATCCCGAAGCAATGAACAGTATAAGAAATGCCGTTTCGGGTATCGGCACGGCTCAAAGTAATACAAATGAAACGAAAAAGGATACCCCGTCCCCCTCCTTACCCGCATTGTCGGGACAAAGCGAGGAGGCACGAAACCGTGCAAGGCTTATATCAGCCTTAAAGCCATATCTGAACGAGGAACGCAGAGACAAGGCAGAGAAGCTGCTCTCCCTTCTGACCTTACTGGAGGTCTCCGGCTCCTTCGGAAATCTTAAGCTGTAGGAGGAAGAATAAATGTATTCAAGGATATATCCGCAGAATGAGGGTGTACCTCCTAATTATAAGGGTAATGCCTTCGACAGAGTACAAAAGAAGGAGGATAGGAGACACCGTCCTCTTCCCGAGCACTTTTTTAAGGTGAAGAAACGTGAGAAAAATCAACCGAAAGAGTTAAATTCTGTTCAGAAGGAAAAAAGCTTCGCCCTTGACGATATAATACTCGGCGGACTCATCGTTCTTTTACTTAACAGCCATGCAGATGACGAGCTGCTTATAATTTTGATACTTCTCTTTGTGGTAGGTCTATAGTTTAAAAGATAGCGATATTTATCGCTATCTTTTTAACTTTAACTCATTTCGGGCAATAAGCTCCCAGAACCACACGGGAAGATCCTCGTCGTAGTCCATAAGAATGTTATTACGCAAAAATGCTATCTGTCTGAATTTTGTGGTATTGTCATAGAAGAAGGCGGCATCCACCAGAGGAAGAACGTTGTGAAGTGTCTGGGGAAGCTTTTCAAATCGTTTTTCTATGAGCTTATGGTCGATACCGTGACCGCCCTTGGCTACTCTCGCATCAACTCGGGTGATAGCGGTACGGAGGTTTTCAACCCCGACGTAATAGAGCACTATTACATACCCCGCCTCTCTCGCCTTCTGTATCTGACGGAGAATGGTGGGGGTAGCAAGAGTGGTTTCCTGATTGAAGGTTGCCTTACGGTCGAGACAGTCGGTTATCATAGACATAGCACGGCGTGTGGCAGAGAGCTGAAGCAGAGAATCCTGCCAGTCCCCCTCACTTGCCACTATCTCGTCTATGTTTATACGCTCACCCATATTCTGAGATTGGGACAGAATATAGTAGAGAGATGATTTACCTGCACCGTTAACACCTGCAAAAAGGGTATATTTCGGCTTGGTACTCATAAGAGAAGCTCTCCTATAACCTTCTCCTGCTCAAGCTGAAGCTTGAGATTCAGGAGCTTACGGTAAAATAATTTTTCCTCACGGGTAGCACCGTGGAGAAGTCTGTATTCAAGCTCCTTGGTGGAGGTGCGTGAAAACTGAAGATAGAGATCTCCCGGACGGCGAACCTGGGGCTTTTTATTTTGTTCCATTATTCCTTAATTTCCTTTATCATTATGCCGAGGTCCTCAAGAGCCTGTGCATCACAGGGAGCGGGACACTGGGACATGGGCTCGGATGCGTTCTGAATCTTGGGGAATGCCACAACGTCACGAAGACTCTGAGCCTCGCACATAACCATGGCAAGTCTGTCGAGACCCATACCGCTTCCGCCGTGGGGAGGTCCGCCGTACTTGTAGGCATCCACAAGGAATCCGAACTTAGCGTCGATCTCTTCCTTGGTAAGGCCGAGAGCCTCAAACATCTTCTCCTGAAGCTCGTAGTCGGTGATACGGATAGAGCCGGAAAGAAGCTCTGTACCGTTGAGAACCATATCGTATGCCTTGGCACGTACACTTCCGGGATCGCTTGTAAGGTAGGGTAAGCATTCCTCCATGGGCATGGTGAAGGGATGGTGCATTGCATCCCAGTGTTCGGTCTCCTCGTTCCACTCGAAGAAGGGGAATTCGGTGATCCAGAGGAAATTGTAACCCTTGGGGATGATGTCGAGCTTCTTTGCAACGGTGAGACGGAGCTGACCCAGAACGGGAAGAACTACCTTGTTCTTATCCGCTACGAAGAGGGCAACGTCGCCCTTTTCACAGCCTATCTTATTAAGAATTTCATTAAGCTGCTCCTCGGTGAAGAACTTTGCGAAGGAGCAGGCAGGTATGTCATCTACAAATCTTACAAAGGCAAGACCCTTGGCACCTATACCTCTTGCCTGTTCGGTGAGCTTGTCTATCTCCTTACGGGTAAGAACGGATGCCGCATTCTTTGCAACGATACAACGGACACTGCCGCCCGACTGTACTGCACCCGAGAACACGCCGAATTCGCTGTCCTTAACAAGGTCGGAGATATCGGTTATTTCCATGCCGAAGCGGGTGTCGGGCTTATCCGAGCCGTAACGCTCCATTGCCTCATGGTAGGTAAGGCGGGGCATGGGGGTGGGAATATCTACATCGAGGATCTCCTTGAAGAGTCTCTTGATGAAGCCCTCGTTCATCTCCATGATATCCTCCTGGGTAACGAAGGACATCTCAAGGTCGATCTGGGTAAATTCGGGCTGACGGTCGGCACGAAGGTCCTCGTCACGGAAGCAACGAGCCAGCTGAATATATCTGTCATAGCCCGCGATCATAAGCAGCTGCTTATAGATCTGGGGAGACTGGGGAAGAGCATAGAAGCTGCCCTTGTGTACTCTGGAGGGAACAAGGTAGTCACGCGCACCCTCGGGAGTGGACTTGATCATCATAGGTGTCTCGATCTCAAGGAAACCGTTTTCATAGTAGTATTCACGGGCAACTCTTGCAACGTGATGACGCATCATGATGTTTCTCTGCATGGAGGGACGGCGAAGATCGATATATCTGTATTTAAGTGCGGTTTCCTCACCTACGTTTGAGTTGTCGCTTACCTCAAAGGGAGGAGTATGAGCCGCAGAGAGGATCTTTAATTCGTCAACGGCAATTTCGATCTCACCTGTGGGAATGTTTTTGTTTACAGAGCTCCTTGCTCTGACAGTTCCCTTTGCGGCAAGAACGTATTCGCTTCTGATACCGAATGCCTTGTCAAAAATTTCTTTGTCGGTGTTGTCATCGAAGGCAAGCTGAACGACACCCGTACGGTCACGAAGATCGATGAATATAACACCGCCAAGGTCTCTCTGACGCTGAACCCAACCGTTCACAGAGACTCTCTTGCCAATATCCTCAACGGTAAATTCACCGCAGTATTTGCTTCTTTTATCTTCTTTTGTAAAAATGTCTGCCATCTTTTTATACCTCGTATCCTATAGCCTGCATGAGAGACTTGATATCATTAAAGTCTATCTCCTGCTGACTGCTTTCTTTCATATTTTTGAGAATTGCCTTGCCGCTCTCAAGCTCGGAATCGCCGATTATGAGGGTGAAGAAGGCCCCTGTCTTATCTGCGTACTTCATCTGTGCCTTCAGGCTTCTGCCTACAAGGTCGTATTCGGCATAAACACCGAGACTGCGAAGCTTTGAAACTATACCTGCCGCCTTGCACTGAGCCGCCGCACCCATAGGGGCGATGTAGAGTGAGGGGAAATTGTCGGTGTCGGGAATAGCGTTACAAGCCTTCATTGCAAGGATCAGACGGGTTATACCCATAGCGAAGCCTATGCCGGGCATCTGAGGGCCGCCCAGCTCCTTCATAAGTCCGTCGTATCGACCGCCGCCGCAAACGGTGGACTGTGCTCCGATGGCGGTACAGATAAATTCAAATACCGTTCTTGTGTAGTAGTCAAGGCCGCGGACGATATTTGTGTCTATTTCATATTCGATGCCCATCTCGTCAAGGTGATTTTTAAGCTTGTCCATGTGCTCGGCACATTCGGGACAGAGATGGTCTATAGACTTGGGAGCACCCTCGGCGATCTTTGAGCAGATGGGGCTCTTGCAATCGAGTATTCTTAAAGGATTTGTCTCAAGTCTTGATTTACAGGTGTCGCAGAGCTCGTCCTCGTGTGCCTTGAAATAATTATAAAGCTCAAGGCGGTAGGCGGGACGGCAGTTGGGACAGCCGATAGAGTTTATATGGAGAGAAACGTCGGTAATACCGAGATTTCTGATTATAGAGTTCGCTACACCGATGGTGTCCGCATCGGCTGCGGCATCAGCGGCACCGTACATTTCAACACCGAACTGATAGAATTCACGGCTTCTGCCTGCCTGGGGCTTTTCATAGCGGAAGCAGTTGATCATGTAGTATAATTTGAGGGGAAGAGTGTCAGAACATCTTCCGTTCTCAATAAGAGCACGGGCTACCGATGCAGTACCCTCGGGACGGAGAGTAAAGCTTCTGTTCTCACGGTCGGTAAAGGTATACATTTCCTTCTGTACAACGTCTGTAGTGTCGCCCACACCTCTCTGAAAAAGCTCTGTCGCCTCAAAGGTAGGTGTTCTTATCTCTTTGTAGCCGTAGCGAGCTGCGGTGTTTCTTGCGGTCGCTTCGATGAACTGCCATATGGGGGTCTCCTCGGGCATGATATCAAAGGTTCCTCTTGGTTTCTGTATCATTATTGTCGCTCCTTCGCGTTTATATTATCAAATAGGTATACATATTTATTTTATCACAATATATACCTCATGTCAAGGTTTAGGCGGTAATAAAACAGAGAGCGAACACCCTCTGTTTGCTGAAAATATTCACTGTATGTTAAAAGCCTTCGTCTGATGTACCTTTCGGTATTGCTGTGGGGACATGCCGTACTTCTGGACAAAGCATCTGGAAAAGTAAAACTGATCACAGAAGCCGAGCTTATCGCTTATTTCATGTATCGACAATGTGGAATTTCGGACGTATTCCTCGGAGACACGGATAATACTGTTGTGGATATATTTTCCCATAGAGATCCCGGTCTCCTCTCTGAATATTTTTCTCAGCTTAGGCAGAGATATAAAGAAGGCTTCTGCTATCATCTCGGCTGAAAGCTTGGAGGAGAGGTTTCTGTCTATATACTTGATCACGTTCTGAACAAGCTCGGAATAGGTATTGATGTTAAGATCCTCAAGCTCGGATATGCACTTCGATATCAGATAATACAGGTTGGTCTTACAGTCTATGACCTTCGCGACGGAATCGATAGGAAAAACGGTTTTGGCTCTCGTTACCGTCTTCGGATCACTGAAATGGAAATATTCTCTGGTATTCTCAAGGATGTCATAACCGTCCGGCTTGAGCATGGTTATATGAAAATATATCTTGGAGAAGCCATCCTCGCATCTGAATGAAAACTTTGTTCCTGCGGGGATTATGTAGATATTTCCCGGGGTCATGGTAACGTCTTCGGTTTTAAAGCGGAGATACCCCGTTCCCTTGGTGACCATATAGATTCGGGTGAAGGGTGATATTACGTTATCCGCTGCCCATCGGTCATCGAGGACTATCTCGTCAACTTCCAGAATATCCATATTCAAAGCTTTTAACCTTTGTAAATACAAGTTATTCATTTTATTTTCTCCATATAGCATGCTTTATAAAGTTATTATATAACAGCACTCGACAAAAAGCAATAGATTATAAAAATTATTTATTAACGGAGGTTTTTCACGAAAACCGATACTTTCTTATTCAACGTCTGTCGGCTTGTCGACAGATTTATCGAAAAGCTGAAAGCTCCGTCCCAAAGTAACGGAGCTTTCGTATTTCGGAAAATCTATAAAAGGAGAAGCATCTGCTTGACAGAGACGGGATACTGCACCGTCCCTTGTCTGAAGATATTTTAATCTTTTTCTGTGATGTTTGAGTGATTATATCATGATATTTTCAGAAAAAGTCGGTGAAAAGGGTGCATTTTCATAGTTTAATTACAAATAAATTCAAAAAAATATATACAAAAACAAAAAAATATGATATAATTAATTTAAGTGTTTATATAAATAAGGGAAATTGTATGGAAAACGAAAGAAACAACATCATTGTCGGAAGGAATGCGGTAAGAGAGCTGCTGAGAAGCGATCGTGATGTAGATAAAATACTTGTACAGTCGGGGCAGCGCAACGGTTCTATAGGTGAGATAATCGCTCTCGCCAAGAAGAATAAAATCGTTGTTACCGAAATATCAAAGGCAAAGATGGATGCTCTCGCAGAGGGTATGGTTCATCAGGGTATATGTGCCTATGCCTCCTCCGTGAACTATTCAAGTGTGGAGGATATTCTCGAGACGGCAAGACAGAGAGGCGAAAAGCCCTTTATCGTTATAGCGGATGAGATCAACGATCCTCATAATCTCGGTGCGATCATAAGATGTGCGGAGGGTGCGGGAGCTCACGGTGTTATAATTCCCAAGCACAGAAGTGTGGGACTTACCGGAGTAGTTGCTAAGGCAAGTGCAGGGGCTATCGAGCATATGCATGTCGCCAAGGTTACCAATATCGCACGCACCGTGGACGACCTTAAGAAGGAGGGCGTTTGGGTGTTTGCCGCAGATATGGGCGGTGATAATTATTACGATACCGATCTTAACTGTGCCTGTGCTATTGTTATGGGTAGCGAGGGTAATGGTATCACCCGTCTTGTCAAGGAAAAATGCGATGCCGTGATCTCTATTCCCATGTACGGCAGGGTAAATTCCTTTAACGTTTCCACTGCATGTGCAGTTTTATTATGTGAGGTCGCACGTCAGCGCCGCTGATCGACCAAAAGATACAAAGAAAGGAGCAGGATAATGAGAAGGAAGAAGAAAAAGAACACTCCGGACATTTCCACCGATGAGCTGCTTCGACAGCTCAAGGATACCACTGCCTTCGACAAGGTGGAGTTGCCCGATGATATAGAGCTTCCCAAGGAGGAGGACGAGATCTCCTCCAAGCTTAAGGAGATCTTCGGAACAGAGTCTTCGACACCTGTTGAAAGCAATTTCGCGGAAACGGGGGATCCCGAGGCGGATGCCATAAGATCGAGATATCTTAATAATAAGGTCAAAAAGCAGGAGATGTCCTCTGAGGAGGTTGTCGAAGAGGTGGCCGATGTTACAGCTGAGCAGGATCAGACAAGCTTTGAGGATACCAAAGAGACGGATATCCCCGATACGGATACTGCCGATTTTGATGCTGTAGCTGTTAAGGCTGAGGATGACGAAGCGGTCTCCACCAAGGAATTTGATGTTCCCGAAAACATCCACAGCGAGCTCCCCGAGTTTGATACCTCTGAGTTTGATCTCTCTGTTGAAGAGAATCTCAGCGACGTTGACGTTGATGCTCTCATGAAGAAATATCTCTCCGAGGCTGAATATAACGAGGTCATTCGTACCCGTAAGGAGTCAAACGATATTGTGTTTCCTGCGGATATGCCCGATGCAGAGGAGTATATCAGCAGTATAGAAAGTGAGATCGAAAAGGATGGTCCCTCGGAGCCTGTTACCGAAACTCAGAAGGTTCTCTCCGAGATGGATCTCAGCGAGGTCGGTGATAAGGACGAGGAGCTTGACGAGACCGATATCAACCTTATGATCGCCTTCGGTATGCATGAGGAGCTTGAAGAGAAGCTGGGAGATGAGAATGCCCAGATAGTAAAGGAGGCTCTTGACAAGGATGCCGAGACCTTTGCACAGATCAAGCGTGATGCGGATATTCCCGATGAGATAGACAAGAACCTCGAATTTGAATCTGCTATTCAGATCAAAGAGGTATTCAATATATACAAGAAGCAGTACCGTAATATTCTTATTAAATTTTATCTGAGTCTTTTGGCTCTCGTTGCCGTATTTATTTTCGAGAATTTCACCACTCTCGGCGGAACCCTTCCTTCATGGCTCGACCCGGTAATGTTCCCCGTGGTGTATGCAATGGTTTCGCTGCAGTTCCTTTTCCTTGCATGTCTGCCTGCTCTTAAGCCCATCATACGAGGCTTCGGTTCGCTCTTTACAGGCAAGCCTACTGCATACAGCCTGCTGTCGGTAGCTGTGCTTTTCTCGACGGCTTATCACATAGCAATGTGTTTCCTCTTCAAGGGAACGATGTATTTCTGTAATCTTCCCATTGTTCTTTGTATTGTACTTACGGTGCTCTCTGAGCTTCTTACTCTCAAAAGGGATATCTTCACCTTCAATATCGTATCCTCCAAGAGAGTTAAGCACGTTATTGCCAAGATACCTGATGAGCAGGTCGTGGCAGAGCATGAAATATTTGATGAATACATCGACGAGGATGCCTCCATCTTCCGTGTAAGCAAGGCAAGCTTCGTTGACGGTTTCTTCAGAAGAACAAGAGCCTACTCCAAGGGTAAGGGTGTGCTTGGAATAATCATTGCGCTTTGTGTGGTTATTTCGATATTCTTCCTTGTTTATACAGGCTTTGTACAGAAGGATTGGAATAATGCTGTATTCAATGCATATCTTGCGATAGTAATTTCCTGTCCTCTCTCCGCATTTATCACCTTCTCTTATCCCATGTACCGCGCTGCAAAGGTTGCCTATGATAACGGCAGTGCAATAGTGGGTGAATCAAGCCTTGAGGAATATTCCAACGCGGGTGCAGTCTCCTTTGACGACCGTGACGTATTCCCCTCAAGTAAGGCTAAGGTAAAGAGTATAAAGATATACGGCAATAACCGTATCGACCGTATCATTTATAATGTAGCCAGTCTCTTCAAGGTGCTGGGCGGTCCTCTCTGTGACGTATTCAGCATAGTTACAAAGGAATTTGAGTGCTCGGATGACGTTGAGATAGTGGATATATCTCCCGACGGCATCGAGGCGGTCATCAGCGGTAAGCATATCTTCTACGGTAAGGCATCCTACCTTATCAAGAACAATTTTGATCCCATGTTTGAGCGTGATGACGAGCGTATAGAGTTCTCCGGTGAGGCGAGTATCTCCTATCTTGTATGTAATGATGAGGTAGCGGCAAAGCTCTATATACACTACTCCATCGATCCCGAATTTATGGCTGTTTCCAAACAGCTTCATAATGCGGGCATGTGTATCGGCATCAAGTCCTTTGACCCCAATATTGACGATGGTCTTTTAGGTAAGTATATCAATCTTTCCAAGTATGCGGTTAAGGTGATAAAGTGTCACCATCTTACCGAGAAGACGGTGGTTGAGGACAGAAGTGACAGCGGTATCGTGTCAAAGAAGAATCCCAAGTCTCTTCTTAAAACCCTTGCTCTCTGTGACAGGGTAAATTCGGTTACCAAGACCTCTTTGCTCATTACGGCGCTGTCTATCTTCCTTGCCTTTGCGGTAACCTTCTTCGGAGTATTCAAGGGCAATGCGCTGACAGGCTTCTCGGGTCTGTATATTTCGATATATCAGATCTTCTGGTTGCTTCCCGTATTGGGTATATGTACACTTAACATTAAAAAGTAATTTTAAATGGGCGAACGGTTTCGCCCATTTATCCATGTTTTAATATAAAGGATTAAAAATGATTTCAGATAAGATTTTAAAGCGCGTATCAAAGCCGGGCAGATATATCGGCGGAGAATACGGACAGATATTAAAGGATAAAAATGATATAAAGTGCCGCTGGGCATTCTGTTTTCCCGATACCTATGAGATAGGTATGAGTAATCTTGGCATGCGTATACTTTACGGCTCACTTAATACTCACCCCGATATCTGGTGTGAGCGTTGTTATACTCCCTGGGAGGATATGCAGAAGGAAATGAGAGAGAATAATATTCCTCTCTGGGCGTTGGAAAGCGGCGACCCTCTCGCCGAGTTTGACATTGTGGCATTTACCCTTCAGTACGAGCTTTGCTATACTAATGTTCTTACCATGCTAGACCTTGCGGGTATTCCCCTAATGGCAAGTGAGAGAGATGAAAGCTGCCCCATTATAATCGGCGGAGGTCCCTGTGCATATAATGCAGAGCCGGTAGCAGATTTCTTTGACCTTTTCTCTATAGGTGAAGGTGAGGAGGCTCTTCCCGAATTATCCCGACTCTATATCGAGATGAAGGATAACGGAAGCTACACCCGTGAAGCGTTTCTCCATGAAGCTGCAAAGCTTGAAGGCTTTTATGTTCCTTCCTTATATGAGGTAAGCTATAACGAGGACGGAACCATAAAGGAATACAAGCCGAAATATGAGGACATTCCCGTAAAAATAAAGAAAAGAATAGTACAGAATATGGATGAGGCATACTTCCCCGATAAGGTGGTCATGCCCTATATCGAGACCGTCCATGACCGAATTATGCTTGAGGTATGCCGTGGCTGTTACAGAGGCTGCCGCTTCTGTCAGGCAGGAAACCTCTTCCGACCTGTAAGAAGAAGGTCCGCCGATGTTCTTAACAAGCAGGCAAAAACACTTTTTGAAAACTGCGGATATGACGAAATTTCGCTCACGTCCTTATCTATAAGTGATTATCCCTACCTTGAGACCCTCTGCGACGAGCTTCTCTGCTGGACAGAGGACAAGAAGATAGGTCTTTCGCTTCCTTCGCTTCGTATTGACTCCTTCTCAAAGGAGCTTATGGACAGAATCTCATCGGTTCGTTCTTCGGGACTTACCTTTGCTCCCGAAGCAGGTACACAGAGGCTTCGTAACGTTATAAACAAGGGCGTCTGTGAAGAGGATCTTATGAAGGCGGCAAAGATTGCATACGATGGAGGAAAAAGCTCGGTTAAGCTTTACTTCATGATGGGTCTTCCTACCGAGCAGCTTGAGGACCTTGAGGGCATAGCACAGATGGCTGAACACGTTATCGACGCTTACTATCAGAATCCCGACCGTAAGAAGGGAAGCCGTCCGCCTCAGGTAACCATTTCGGTTGCAAGCTTTATTCCCAAGCCCTTCACCGCATTCCAGTGGGAAGCGCAGGATAAGCTGCAGGTGCTTCTTGACAAGCAGAAATACCTCGGTTCAAAGATAACCAACCGCAAGATAAAATACAACTGGCACGAGGCAAAGGTATCCCACCTTGAGGGTGTATTTGCAAGGGGTAACCGTAAGCTCTCCGTGGCTATTCTTGAGGCTCACAAGCGCGGACTTATGTTCGACAGCTGGGATGAATATTTTGATTATGAAAAATGGATGCAGGTATTTGCCGATTGCGGTATCGACCCTGCGTTCTATGCAAACCGCGAGTATGCCGAGGATGAGATCCTTCCCTGGGATATTATCGATATCGGAGTAACCAAGGAATTTTTATTAAGAGAAAAGAAAGCGGCTTACGCGGAAAAGGTTACACCCAACTGTGTTGAAAAATGCTCAGGTTGCGGTGCAAATAAACTGGGAGGTGAAAATTCATGCTGCCCAAAAGCATAAGAATCAAATTTCAGAAGATCAACGTTTTAAAATTTATCTCTCACCTTGACCTCTGCCGTACAATGAAATCCGCAATGCTTCGTGCAGGAGTTCCTATATGGTACACCGAGGGATTCAATCCCCATCCGAAGATGGTATTCTCTCTCCCGCTTTCTATCGGAACGGAGAGCGAATGTGAATACGTTGATATAAAGATAACCGAGGAAATGCCCTTTGATGAAATAAAGCAGAGATTAACGGGCGCTCTTACCTCGGATATGGAAATACTTGATGTTTACACTCCCGAGATGAAGTTTCAGGAGATAGGTTATGCCACCTATGAGATAACTCCCTTGGGAAGTTATGATCTTTCACCCCTTTCGGCTGATGAGGTAAATATCATAAAGCGTACCAAAAAGGGTGAAGCAACCGTAAACGTTAAGGACAGAATTGTTTCGGTAAGCGAAAACGAGGGTAAGATATATATGATACTCTCTGCCGATACCGAGAGATTTGTAAACCCCGAGCATCTTCTGGCTCTTTGCGGAAGCGAGGATCACAGAATCGTGCGTAAGGAAGTTTACACAAGAGACATGAAGATCTTTAAATAGCATACTTCGTATGTGTGAATTGCGGCAAGGTGCGTGAAATGAGCCTGCGGCTCGTGAATTGAAACTGCGTTGCAGCTTCGTTACGGAAGTTTTTCGGCAGAGCCAAAAAACAAATTGAATTAAATCACTTTCCTCCTTGAAAGGAGAAAAGCTACCGAAACGAAGTCCAATGGCTTCAATTTACTAAGCGAAGCGAAAATTCACGGCGAAGCCAATTCACGACAGCGCAGCTGTCTATTTACCAATAAAAAATAAAAAAATAAAAAGGATATAAACATGATTTCAACCAACGACCTTTCCCTCCAGTACGGAGGAAGAACACTTTTCAAAAATGCAAACTTAAGCTTTACCCCCGGTAACTGCTACGGTATTATCGG